>DQVR01000071.1 GCA_015661645.1 Pyrodictium delaneyi | reverse complement strand
TCCTGGCTATGACAGCCCCGTGGCCTCCTCGGGCCTCTGCAGCTCTCTGAGGAACCTTAGGGCCTCCAGTACGCGGCTGTAGACGCCGCAGCCCCTCTACCGGTCAGTGAATCTCCTCGACGCCGTCTATGCCGAGCAGGACGCGGTGGAACCGGGCCCAGTACTCCCCGGAGAGCAGGCGGTAGAGTAACCCGTTTGTCTGTATCCCATAACGGGCCTCCGGTAGGAGATCCATGACCTCTTATCAGCTTCGGGTTAACTAGTGGCTCTCCGCCGTAGAAGAAGATCAACGGATCCGGGTTTAGCCGTCTGATGGTCTCTACGAGCTTCTCGGCCCCATATACTGGACGAGGGGGCGAGTATCCTGGGGGACTCTCCGCCACAGTACTGGCAGCGCAGGTTGCAAGCCCTAGTCGTCACACGAACCCAAGACGGCGGATTACAGCGGCAACAAACGCTCCATAATGTCTCGGCACCCATAGTCCTTATGCTGGGCGAGTAGGCGAGCTCTAGGGTAAGGTATAGGTTGTGGAGTGAGAAAGAAGCGGAAGTAGCACAGAGTCTATTATGGATGCCGAACATGATGCCAAAAAACTATGGTTGTTTTGCGGAGCATTATTAGCGTAGTAGGCTCCCCCATGGATCTTCTTCCAAGATGTCTCTGAACACTCTTTCCGGATAGCGATTGAATACAACAACGTACAGCAGCATTAGCGCTGTGCCTACTACACGATAGGCTAATCCGCGTATCGCTAACGAGTAGATTATCCAGAAGGTTCCTATAGCGATGTGTGGTGCAAGCGCCTGTAGCCCGGGCACCAGTGCACCCTCAGCCGCCATCCGTGGCGCTATTACTGCCGCAGCCCAGGCTGTGAGGAAGCTTAGCACTAGCAACAAGTGGTCAGAGACGTCTCTAGCGTTAATCCCTCGCGGGAATAGGAAGCCGCGCAGCCATTCGTCCTTTAGCAAGAAGGCTGCTACTAGGGCTGCTGTATAGGCTGGTGCTGCAAAGTATAACGCTGTGATTATATGCGCATGATAACCTATACCTATTGCTAGCTGTGGCCAGCTTATGAACAGTTTCTCGAGCGCTGGGCTGATTATAGGAAGTGCATGAGGCCTTAGGACCGTATTAGCTGCAAGCACTACACCGCGGGTGGCTGCTGTTATTATTGCAGTGAGTATAGCACCAACAAGACCTAGGTAGGTCAGCCATACTGCAAGCCACTCACCTAGATCGCGGCGACGTCTGAGAACGCTGAGCTGGAGTACCAAGTCGAATAGTGCGCGTAAGCGGCGCCACATATGTTCCTCTAGCCAGCTAGGGGCCCGTCCCCCTTCAGCCTCAGCCCTGACAACACTCAAGGCTTACATGCCACCTCCTATCCACACCTCTAAGAGGAATGAGAATGTACATGACTAGCTTCCCTCCCCTTTACTCTTGCCATAGATTATCCTAGGCTTGCCTGTCTCATGCCACTCGTCGTGGCACTTGAGGCAGTTGCCTTTAGCCTTCTCTACTAGCTCTACATGTCTAATGTCTTCGCTGAATAATAGGGCTGCACTAGTTCTCAGTCCCCGAAGCGCCTCAGACTTGACTCCTGCAGCCTTTGTGTGGCAATCGAGGCACATCTCTGAATCGCTTGTAGACTCCACGAATCGGCTATGGCTTCCCGATTCAACGTCATGGCATTTGCTGCACGCATAGTAGGGCATGTGGCTAGAATGTAGCCCTATGCTTACAACCTTCTCGAAAGTGTCGCCGTGACAGCCTTCACAGCCTTTGCCAACCAGATAGAGCGTCTCATTAGCCAGCGCGAAGCCGCCATGGCACTGATAACAGTCTAGTAGGAACTCCTCAAAACCCTTGTCATGGAATTTAGTCTCTTTGGGGCTATGGCAGTCGAGACATACGTTCGTTCCTATCTTCTCGCCATGGGGTATATCATTCTTGTGACAGTCTAGACACCCTACTTGTTTATCATTGTATTCTTTGCCTATGTGTTTTAGGTGACCCGGTGTCTCCGGTATATTGTGGCAAAAGAGACAGCCCGGGGCTGTTGTTTTCACCACGCCGAGGTCTGCTGCAAGTGCTAGGCCTGCGTCAGCTACAAACCCGTAGCCTATCTGGCCCTTCTTGAAAATCGCCCAGTCTACAGCAGGCGCCTCAGAGTGGCACTTGGCGCAAGCTGCGACCAATTTTTTATTCATATCTGGATGAAGCTTCTCGGCATCGTGACATTTTAGACATACTTCATCCTTTGGTCTACCCTTGTGACCTCCATGGTAAGCTGTGGTGTGACAATCTGTACACTGTACCGGGCGCATTAGCTCTAGCTTGGCTAGGTCTTCCTCAGTTGCATTAATGTGCATCCAGTGGAACTCTCCGGGTACACGATGGCACATTAGGCACTCACCGTGCTCCTCCACTAGCATCTCTAGCTCGTGATCCCGATAGAGTGGGATCCCGGGCAGGATCTCACTCTTTACGCCGAACCCGTGACAGCCTATACACCAGAATGGGTGGCTTATCTTCTCGTAGTCGAGAACGCCGGTCACGTGGCAGCCCTTGCCACATAACTCTACTCCCTTAAAGTATCCCGGCACTGTCAGCTGCCAGTAAGCAAAGAGGGCTGCTAGAAATACCGCTAATATTATCAGCGTCCTGACGGCTTTCGTGGTGTCCACTGTAGTCTCGCCTCCCTCCACCAGTTTTATAGGAAAGAGCATTTACAACAGCTTTTAGCCTTTGTCTTAAAAAAATCGATACATTCAACTTAAACAATTAATTATCTAGCCGCTTCTACGAACATTGACCAGAAGTGGTACGAGGGAAGCAGCAACCAGGCACCCCGTGTAGACAATTATGGCAATAACACCTAACGGGGCTCTTGAGACGTTAACCTCCAAAGACACGTGGTTAGCCACAGTATTGTCACCAAGCAACGAATCGAAGATCAGCTGCGCCGTCATATTCAGGGTACCCGTTTCTCTCCAGCTTACAGCCATTGCGGCAAATATCGTGTAGCGAAGAGCATCACCACCAGCTAGCTTTGGATCAGAGACTAAGCGGAGGTAGATATCAGTCAACGCCCTAGTGGCATTGCTAGGCAGCGTAACGGATACGAGGTCAAGCCCAGCCCTCTCGACACCGCTAGTGTATGGATGACCGTAGAGTATACTTGAAGCCGGTACATTCACTGCCACTGATACGCCATTGGTTTCGATCCTGGTCTCGAGGCTAGGCATTTTACGAGGTATATCAAGCTCGGTTATGTTGTAGGGGTCGTTTATCCCACGCTTTTCAGCTGCCAAGCAAACGGCGTGAGCAAACTCAGCCATTTTTAGTGCCTCATCTTTGCCTAGCTTCGGCGCGAGTAGCGCGTATAGCAATGTCTCGTTCTTGACGCCGAGATAGAGCTGGAAGAAGGCGTGCGTTACCTCGTCGCTTGGCGGCTGCACTGGCTTAGCAGGCCCAAGTCTAGCTACTGTTATCGAGGCTTCAGCTTGCATACTGTGACCAAGCGTAGCTGCTATGTAGCCTCCTGCGGCAAGCCCAATGACTACCAGCAATAGCCCGTGCACGAGGCCCTTAGGGGGATTTAATGGGCCTAGTCGCTGGTTCCGTAGCAGTGCTGGAACCACAACAGCAGCCATAGCAGAAACCACTATGCCTAGTGCGGGACTGTAGATAGCAGCTACAGTGCCTAGGAATAGCACAAGCGCCGAAGCAGAACCCCCGCCAGCAGCAGCTGAAGCCGCTAATACGCTCACAGCAGCTACGATACCTATGCTCAACGAGCCTTGAAGTGAAGCCCATGCAGCTAGTCCTGCCAGCAGCACCGAAGCCGAAGCAAGCATGGAGGGCGAGAGCACTGTCTCCAGCCCAGCAGCACGCCTTCCACGTACCGTCTCGGCTTCGAGGTATAGCCGAGGTGCAGCCACGATTATGACGAATATGAGCCATGCCGTGGCTAGGGAGCCGCAGCTACCTGTACAAGCTATGTAGGGGACACCACCCGCGAGAAGCGAGCGGCCCGCGAAGAGGGCCGCAATCACGCCGGATGCCAGCATCAGGTACGGGGATAACCTTGAAGCGATGGCAGTACCAGTTACTAGCAGCGTGAGCAGAGCCATACTGAGTGCGTCCCCGTAAAGCGGCGATTTGATCCTAGTATTGAAGAGCAGCCAGAAACCTAGAGCTGCCAGTCCTACACCGCTAAGCAGACCCATGACCGCAGCAATGCTCCTCTTGGGTTCGATCATGGTTACCAATGCCACTAGTAGGCCCCAACTAGCCGCCAGCGTTAACAGAACCCACGGAAGTAGTGCTTCACCACGTGGATCCAGGTCGAGCACTGCCGCACGGGCAGCGAGCGATGCTAGAGCGAACGAGTAAAAGGCTATGGTGGAGGCTAGTGCTTCAACTGGACTCATTCTCAACCGTAGCCGGGCTCCCGCGAGAACTGCTAGACTAGACGCGAGCAGCATGAGACTAGGCACAGTCACCATTACGTCGAAGCGTAGCGCGAGCAGGAAAGAAACCGCCGTAAGCACGAGGCCTACACGGTATACCGGTCCAGCCTCGAAGGGTCTATCATACCCCTCTCGCATCCCCCTACCTACTGCGTAGGCTGCTGCAACTGCTTCAACCGAGAGAGCTAGGTAAAGTGCTGGCTCCCAGTACAACTGGTCTCCCCTAACCCCATATTAGTCTCCAAAGCCATACAGCTCCTTGATAAAGTTAGGTACGTTATCTTCCGGCGGAGCGAAAGAGCCGGAAACGAGGAGGAGGAGTTCAAAGGGGTCTCGGAGGAGAAAAATCACCAGGTCTAGTCTCTCCTCCTTGCCCAGCTTATGCTGCTACAATGCGCTTTCTGGATACGAAGACTAGTAGTAGGGGCGCTGCCGGGAATACTGCGAATACTGCTACCGGCACCTCGCGGCTAGCATCGCTGCCTGGCAGTGTTAGGCTGAACTCACCGACTTCACCTAGGGTCTTCACCGGCGCCTTGGCTACTAGCGGCTTTGCTGGCGGTTCTAGGGTTTCTACCTTCTGAGCATAGGCCTCTATGCTCGGCGCCTCGACGGTCTTAACGATAGCTGTCTTCACCTCTGCAAGGCTGTGTACTGTGCCAGTGCTGCCCTCGCCCTCCCATTGCTCCTTGAACCATGGCAGTATCTCTTCGATCTTCTCGCGTATCTCCGGCGCCTTCTTGGCTACAGCAGGCCTCTCGTATACATCGATTAGCCACTCCTCTATCTTCTCGGCAAAGTGCATTATGCCCTCCCACCAGGTGAAGTCAGGGCCGAAGTGCGCTGCAGACATCTTAGTGGGTCTATTGGCCATAGCACCTAGGTTTCTCACCATCCATATGTCCATTGGTGTGAATAGACCCTTAGCCTTCAGCATGTTAGCTATGGTTATCACGTACTCGTCCCTCATGTAGTCTACTAGTATGATCATCCAGTCGTAGGTCTTCAACCATGCCGCGGCGTACTCCTTGGTGTGGCACTGGGCACACATGTCAATTGCTCTCTGTCTGCGTGCCTTCCAGTCGGGCTCTGGGTAGACTAACGCTATCGTGTCGCCTGTTGCCGGGCTCTTGAATACAGGTGCCTGGGTCGCTGTGGCTGTCGGTATTGCGGGGTCTGGCAGGCCTGCAACACGTGGTAGCGTGTACATCCACTTGCCTAGCTTGAACTTGCTGATTATGGCTACGTCGTGGCTGCTAGCATACTTAACCTCGCCGCGCTCGTTGAACACTGCGGCCATGTGGCAGGTTACACATGTGGGTGCCCTGTAGTCGCGGCCTGGCACCCAGTTGTTGACAGGCTTGTCCCAGTCCCAGTCCTCGGCTTCGCCCCAGAATATAGCGCCGTGTACGCTCTTGCTCCACTGCTCGTCGTTCGGATGATCTAGTCCCGCGTGGCAGCGGCCACAGGCTTGGTAGGCGCCCTTCCTGGCTATCTTTACGCTGAAGCCGTGATACGGGTGGCATGCCTCACAGCTGCCCAGGCTGCCATCGGGGTTCACGCGGCCGATACCGTGGTTGTGTATGAACGCCGGGTCGTACACTATCTTCTCGGGAGCCTTGCCCTCCTTCATGTACCGCATTAGCTCGTCCAGGCTTGGGTAGGCAAACGCGTCCTTGACGTCCATACGTACGCCGTGACATGCTAGACAGCCGCGTATACCCCAGATGTAGAGGGCCTTCTGAGCAACGTAGTTGTCAATGCTTAGGCCAAGCGGGTTGTATGGGATTATAGCGTTGGTTGGATCCTCTTCTAGCACGACTTTACCGTAATTCTGGTCGCCGACGAAGTCACGAACTATCTTAGGTACCCACTCCGTCTCGATATACTCGGCTGGCACCTTGAAGTGCTCGTCCCAGCCAAACTGCTTCGCTAGGATCATCCAGTATGCTGGCTCCTCCCTCAGCACGTAGGCGTGCAACCCGCCGAATGCGTGAACGCTCTTCTGGAACTCCTCGGCTATTGCGGGGTGGCAGCGGCCACACTGCTTGGGCGTCACTAGGGTTGTTATGTAGTAGCCGTAGTGCTCGTAGACGTCGGGCCTTGTTCCGGGCTTAGCGCTGTGGCACTCGTAGCAGCCTACGCCAACCATGCGGTGCTTGCTCTTATACCAGTCGTATACTATGAAGGGTGTAGCACGCATGTGACACTCTACACAGTCCTTAGACTCTGTTGTTAGCTGTACACCGGAGAGGCTGATCTCCTCGCCCCAGCTGTAGGTTGCTGCTCTTGCTAGGGGTGCTAAGCTGGGAAGGAGGAAGAGTGCTATTACCCAAAAGACTACAATCTTGGCTAAGGGTTTTTGCATACTCTCACCCTTACACTGCTTGTCCAGCTTCAATATGAGTTCTACATGTTATTTAAATTTAATTTATTATTTTTACGTTGAGCGAGATATTTGATGCATCAATAAATGTTTGTCTCCGTCCTGGTACTGAACAGTCATTTTAACACATGAAAACCCTAGAATAGCTTAGAATAAGTTTACAAAGATTAAATGGTACTACACAATGTAATGGTAGCCCGGTCTAGAGCACACTAAGGGCTCCGAGGGAGACATAGCAGCGACAAAGACTACAAGGGCGTGGTAGAGTTCTGAGGGCTTCGCAGTGGAATATTGTGGCCGAGAAACCAAGGACGCACCCAGGCATTATGCACGACTGGTTGTCAAAAAGGCTAGGGTCTAACCTCGTTTACGCCTCACAAGATGCTCTACCACAGCGTAGCCTATAGCTACTACTGCCGCTGCTATACCAGCATTTAGTGCTATAGAGCTTGCTAGCCTATTGTCGCCCCCGGCTTCGGGCTCCTTGACTACTATCAGTTTGACCATTGGTGCTGTTTCGCTATCCGTGTAGATGTTCACATCGCCTCCCAGCACTTTGCTGCCATCAGGCTTGAAGAATGCTAGCCGGGCTTTGAAGAAGTATTGTGCCGTGTACTCGCCACTAGGAGCAGTAAAGTAGCGCTCGTGGGGCCTCAACACCACGGTCATGTTCCTGACGCTGCCCATGTAGGCGCCACTAGCTATGTGGAGCGCCCCAGTACCAACCGTGTCACCGCCCTCAGCCCACGCATTCACCGACTCGACGGGCTTGAACGTAGTCGGATCAATATGGTAGCCTGGGTCGACTACTTGTACCGTTACTATGCCGTCCCAGGGACCAGTCCAGTTAGCAGTTATTGTGAAGTTTACTGTGCCAAGGCCCTCCTCGGGGCCACGGTATACCAGTGTGTCGGGGAAGTAGACGTCTATCTTCACCATTATCCGGCGGCCGTCTGCGAGTGTCTGTATGAAGGGGCCTAGCTCTGCATGATATATCTTGACTTCCAGTCTTTCTGCGGCTTGTACTGGCGCGACTACAGCTAGCTTTGCGATAAGTAGTAGGGCTAGGACTGCGGCTACGCGATGCATAGATTATCACCTCGGCCGTCTAGCCTTAACTAAGGGTCTTCTCTTCAATCGTGTATATGACATTGTAAGGTACATCTTCAATGTACTCCTTGTCGTTGAACGCCACCATCCTGCGTACCTGTTTCATGGACATGCCCACGTATCCTAGCCAGTCATCGAGGACACTACGTAGGCCCCCAGCTTTGCCGTAGTAGTCTAGCGCGGGGTCTGCAAGTATGAAGGTCTTCTCAGGCCCGATCCACGCTATTGCTACACAGTGGTCGTACTTATCCGAAAACATGCAGAGAACCCACGCATCACCAACGTCTTCTAAGTAGATCTTATACATGGACGCTAGCAGTATCGACTGATCCTCGCAGTCGCCGGCCATGCGTTGTAGAGTCTCTGACGGTGACTGTATATAGTTGTCTACTATGTCTATCTGGAAGCTGTAGATGTACTTGGAGTCACCTATCTCCACGTATTCCGGGTCCTTCACGGCAATGAAGTTATGGTCCGGCGCGTCTTGTATGTTCTCCTGGACCCACTCGTAGAGCTTCTCCATATCCTGGAGTGCTGAGCCCTGGGTGTAAACGGGGTGCCCTATTATCGCCATTACTAGGTCTGCTACTGAGCCTGGTGTGAAGAGGCTACGCACGCGCGGAGTGTAGTAGGCATGTGTACTCGTGTAAGTGTAGAGTGTTGTTAGACTTGTGTTGAGGTTTTCAATTAGCCTTGCCACTACAGCCGCGTTAGCTATAGTGCTATTGGCTTGCTGTAGTAGACCGAGGAGCCGCCGATAGCGAGTACTGATATCACGGAGCTGGAGCAGAAGTCTCGTATTATTCTCATCTAATTCCTTAACCTTGTTGGCAAGTAGTTCTAGCTGCCGACTCAGCCTCTGATTCTCCTCAAGCAGATTCTCCGTATTGTACTTGCTATGGCTGTAGAGCGTCACCCAGGCAGCATTCGAGGCTGCCAGAGCTACAAGTAGCACCAGAATTACGAGGCTCGTGCGCTCCAACGCCGGATTCCTCGCTACACTCGCCGCTTATCGTGTAGCACTCTGTTCAGATTAGAAGTACTTAATATCAGTGGCTCCGAAACAAAAGAAAAATACAATTGAGAGAAAAATAGTCAAATGGAGTAAGCAGGACAGCCCTCACTCTCTTATGCGCGCCCCTTCCTCGCAGTATATGCTGCAATTATTGCTGTATAGACTGCCGAAGCCGCCATGATCACTGTACCATACCATACTAGTGCTACACCCGGGACCAGTTTGACTTGGACAGGGAGTCCTTGCCGAGCTATGGTGGTGTTCCGAGGATTGAAGCTCTCTGCCAACAAGTAGAGTTCGAGCGCTGCCTGCTCGAGGAAGCGGCCACGCTGAGCTGGATCGTTTATCGAGAGAGCTGTATCCATCATGTAGCCTGAAGCCATGAGTGCTGCTAGAGCTATACGCTGGGCAGGCGTCAGGTTCATCGACTGGTACACCGCGTGTAGATAGTAGACCAATAGTTCATGGTACCCAGCGACTCCCCATTTTGGAGCAACTACTGGCGCATGTATCGCTATGTAGATGTCTGTGAGTCCTACCCGGGGATGTACAACCTTAGTTACTAGGCCGTGTATACCTTGTACTTCTCCATATGACTCGAACCGGAGTCTAACACTCTCCTCACGTACCTTATCACCGCGTTCAATGCGTAGGTCTAGAATTAGCCATGCAGTCTCGGGAACCGTGCGAGGTACATCCACGTAGCCGAAACAGCCTCCGTGAGGTGTCTCTGCTACTGGTTCACAGCCTGGAGGGTTCAGAGCTTTCACTACAGCATCGCTGCTCAGTATCTCAGCTAGGCTACTATTGAGGAGTCTCCGTAGGAAGAGATCCCGGCGACTCTCTATGTAAGCTGCGAGGCTTGCTGGCACGTCTAGTGGATTAGCGATATAGTATCCTCCTACCTCTACACGGCCGCTTGGGATCACTACTACGGGCTTATAGGCGAAGGTATTGCCTCGACGTTCTACTGCCGGATGACCAGTATGGCTTGTCGCTAAGAGGTACAATTGACTTATCTCAAACGATGTATTCCCAAGCACTAGCTTTACCGGATCCGCGAACCCTATATCGAGTACCGTGCGGGCTGTAATATTGCTGCCCGGTAGCCCCGCCACAATGGCTTCATCAGCACTGATGTATATGCGGAGTTTGGCGGCTTTTACCCTGCCCAGGTTGTCCCGTAGAGGCTCTAGGGCCGCCATAACTCTTGGGTTCACGAGCTCCACTGTTATGTTTATGTTTTCTGCTATAGGTGTCTTGTCTCCCGTGAATAGGTCTATACCTGTCACATTAGCAGCGCTTGTTATAGTGATGTTGCCGCGTGTTGCGGAGATATGAGCCTTTACAGCCAGCTCAACAAGGGTACGCAGTGTTTCATTTGCCTCAAGCAGCTTCTCAGCCTCAAGCGCTTGCTTAACCTTCTGGCCGTAGTCTGAGGCCAACATCGCCAAAGTATTCCAGGCAAGAAAATAGCTAGTTGCTCTCCCTGCATAGCCTGTATAAATGTCTACCATGGAGTTGCTTAGCTCGAACCGATAATCAACAAGCTCTATTTTCACACCATTAGGGAGTACGAGAGGCTCG
>DQVR01000105.1 GCA_015661645.1 Pyrodictium delaneyi | reverse complement strand
GTGGGGATGTATTGTGGGACGAGGGATGCCGGGTCTGCTGGGGTTGCCAGCGAGATTGCTAGGATAGTGGGGGAGGAGGTCGAGAGGATGGTGGTAAAGGTGGGGGAAGATAATCCTTTTGGGTAGCCGGGCTAGAGGTGGCTACACGGAGGATAGTGACTACGATCTTCTTGTGGTGGTCGGGGTCATAGCGGGGGAGCCCCTATGGAGGCTCCGCTGGGCTGTACGGAAGAGAGTCTCCAGGGGCTAGGGGTTGCTGTGGACATGGCTACTGTCAGCAGAGAGAGGTTTAGGGGAGAACCTCATCGGTTCTCCTGAGGAGATTGTGGCGGCTGAGGGTATAGCCTTGTGAGCTTCTCGGAGAAAGTGGCTGGAGGAGGGCTGAGAGGGGCCTAGGCACTGTGGGGCTGCTACCAGACACTGGCTACCGAGGAGTGTCAACCCCATCTCAAGCAAGCCAGTTACATATATCTATCGTGTTTCCTAGCTGGTCGGCTTAAGGCCTCTACTAGTGAGTGCTTCTCCTACGTATTCCGTCTCATAGGCCTTGGCGTGTAGGGCTCCAGATCATAGCGTATAGTGAAGTCCCTGTACTCGCCCCTGTAGGGCTCCCACACGACCTCAACGCGCTCCACACGGGCAGCTGGCGGCCCGCGGTGAGCCCAGCGTACAACCTCTTCCACAGCCTCCCGAGGCCCCTCTACTACGGCCTCAACGCTGCCGTCCGGCATGTTGCGCACCCAGCCCGTAACCCCGAGCCGGCGCGCCACATCCCTCATGGTAGCCCGGAAGAACACACCCTGGACAAGCCCATAGATACGGAGATACGCGCGGACCATCTCGCCCTCCATGGCACATCCGCCCCGCTGTCCTGGCGTACCGGCAGTAGCCCCCTACGCAAATGATAGTTTGTGCACCGGGGCCGATAAGGGTTGAGCGATGCTGCCCCCTTCTCCAGCAGGGTCTAGCCAGACACGAGGTCCCGGTAGCTGAGCACATTTATGCCGTAACGGCTCTCGACATCCTTCTTTGCAGCATGTATATCCCTATCCTCTGTTACCAGGTCCTCGCCGAGTGCCGCCGCGGTTGCGACCACCACGCAGTCTATGTAGTCTCTTAGCAAGCTCTTGAGGCTGTGAGCATACTCTGTGACGTCTCCGCGGTAGAAGGGCACGACCTCGAAGCTCCTCAGTATGACCCGTACTGCCCGCGTGACCCTCTCCGGCGGTATCCCGAGCTTGGCGGCCTTAGCCTGTAGCTCGAACAGCGATATAATGCTGAGCTTTAGCTTATCGAGGCTCACCCGTGCTGATTCCTCTGCAGCAGCCTGGAGAAGATCCGCCTTAACGCCTATACCAGCTAGTGGAAGAATATAGGTAGTGTCGATTGTCATCTTGCTGCTAGCCTCTCGCTAAGCTCTCTCCGCGTCTCCTCGAACTCCTCCTCGTCTATATAGACTAGCTTCTCCGAGTAGATTAGCTCGAGGAGCTCTTTCCTAGCTCTGAAGGCTTCACGCAGCAGCTCGTTGAGAACCCTAGATATGGCCCTTGCTGTCCCGTACCTCTTTCTTTACGCTCTCCTCTACAAGCTTCTCGTAGACATCGTCCTCAAGGATAACTGTTGTACGTCTAGGCATCTAGGCGCCCTAGTGCATAGAGTCC
>DQVR01000041.1 GCA_015661645.1 Pyrodictium delaneyi | reverse complement strand
TCACGCTGTTGGTGTGCATTGAGACTCTGCCGCGCTTCCTCAGGTACATGTCTGAGGATGCTAGCTTGCCCTTGTAGTGCCACACTATCCTTACCATCGTGTAGGGAGATTCCGAGAGCGAGAAGCCCGCGTAGTATATCTTACTGTACTCGTTAGCGGCGCCCGGCACGTAGTTATCACTGTCTATGAAGCCCACGTAGCGGGCACCTATCCCAGCCGCCGCGAGAACCCCAAGTATCATGCCCTCGCCCTTACCGCTCTTCACAGTGCCGCCACTCAGCATGTCTTCGAGAGGTGTACCCGCCAGCACCTCAGCCCACGCTGGGTCGCGCTGGTGTATGACAAGTATCTCTCGGCCAGTGACACTATGCAGAGTACGGGCCAGCTCCACTTCACGACTATACATGTCTACCGGGGAGACTTGAGAGGCGGAAACAAGTACTATGGGCGATGCGTGCGGTATAGCACGGAGAACCCCCTCGAGCGTTATGAGCTCCTCGTCTTTCACCGGTACAACTATGGCCGTAGACGCCGCGTACTCCTCCATCGTCTCGTAGTCTAGTGTATGGGTCCCAGACGGCTTCGACGACAAGCCCAGAGAGTCCAGCTCTAGGACCCTCGACAGCTCGAATATCTTGACCGCACCGTAGGCCTCGAACCTTGTAGGCAAGCTGATCATCAAAGCTGCTCTGCACCTCCTAGCCTACCTGCTGTAAAGGGGGCAACAGCAGCTAGGCTCGTGCCCTTTACTACTCCCAAGTAGTCATCATCCAGGCGTGGGCGTCTAAGAGAGCTTGCATAAAAGGGGCTGGGTACTGCCCGCCCGTAGTTCTTCTCAATCCTAAATTATATTAGTTCCCCTCCTATCGGGGTTTGACATACCTAGTCAGATGTATAGCTTATGTTTTTCGTATTCTAGTTGCCCATAATAGCTGGCATATAGACCACGTGTCAAGAACGGCATTAGAATCACAAACCTCAGTGAGCGGATCTCTACCAACACTCTACGAAGCTATTAGCTATATAGTAGAGCTGCATTACAAAATATTTGAAGATTACATATATGTTTGTGCTAAGCATTGACTGTTATATAGACTGAGCGCTATATATAATATGTTGGAGTTGGCTTTCATACTCCGGTGACTAGGGTGCTCCGCCAAAAGAAGGTCAGTAGAGTATTGGCATTGCTAGCCATAGGCATCGTAGCATTAGGATACCTCCTCTACTTAAGCAAAGAACCGGGACCCGGGATAGTCATAAATTTAGGATTCTACGAGCAGCGTAACGGAAAGCTAGCAGAGGTAAGTAAGAACATCATAGCTAAGCAAAGCTTTATAACAATAGCTATGGTGAAAGCAATAGCACCGCCATCATGCCCCAACAAGACCATGGTACTGTACAACGGCCCCACAATAGACGGAAGAATATACATACCGTACCAGCGCATAAAGCCAATAGCCGAGGAATGGGTCAGAGAATATAGGCAGCGAGGCACCGATCCCAAGGGTCTCGAAACGGGGTTCTTTATATACATAGCAGTACTAGATAAGAAGACCATGAAGCCAGTGTACCTTGTTATAGACTCGCTAAGCTACAAGCCCTCCGAGGTAAGGAGAGACACAAGAATAACCTATCAACTCCAGCTGATAAAAAGTGTATCGAGAATAGCCAAAGTGGACACGCATACAGAGAAGGTATCTCTGATAAAGCTCCTACTCACGGAAAGCCAGTCCCAGAGAAGCAGCGGAGACTATATAACAGGAACACAGCCTAACTTCTCCCCATCCCCGGTTCCACCATATTATTTCAAGACAGAACTAGTAGCCATAGTGACACCAGAAAACTTGACGCAGAAGCTTCCACCAAGCTACTTCATCTGGGCATCAGGCAAACTCTACATGAAGACACCAATAATGATAGCCCGAAATGTAGAAAAGTACAGTGGCACAGTTGGTGTTGCAGTAGACATTACTCGTACAAATGCGAAAATATCTATATATCCGACAATAGCCATTGATAAAAATATAGTTAGCAGAATAAAAAACAACATTTTACCAATAATTACACCATGGAAAGGGAGCAGCAAAAGCTGGGGAGGGAGAGGGTACTCATTCTGTGATCAGCTATTCCTAGGGCCCGAGCGGTCGGGATGGATATGGATATGGGCATACCCTGTATATGAAGTAGAAAAGGTATACATATGTACGTTTGGAGACGGCTGCAGCTATACGGGAGATTCCGTAAAAGCATACATAGCTGACGTAGTAACAAAGGGCAAGGAAATAGAGGGAGGAGCTTCTAAAGAAGACTTTCCTACAGAGATTGTAAACCTCATGTTTAAGGGCGCAAAGCTTCAGAGACTACGCATAGACGAGACAGGGCTAGCTGACGGAGACCTTGACCCGGAGGAGTCTGTGAGCCACCGACTAATATTCAAGTACTTCGACAAGTGCAGCTCCGACTTTGAGATAGGAGTACCCATAGGCTCTATAGCGGCCGCAGCTGCATGCACGGTCTTCGATGTACCGCCGCCAGCATGCACTACAGCTACTGTGTTTATGTCAGCATTTCAGATAACACTCTCAGCCGAGAGCCAAAATATAATGATAGTAGGCGGCATAAAGAATTACGGAGACGACCCAGAGATACCCAATGACTATAATAAGGCTGAGGAGGTCTACATTGCTAAGAGTATATTCAGGTACAAGGAGGATCCACCGTGGTGGCAGTTCTGGCGCTCAACATGCTACTATGATGTCCCAGCCGGGGTATACTTCGAGTTCAAGTAGGCCAGGCCCGATGGGGCAGAGCGCTGCTCATAGTATTCTAGCTCCATGCGTTCTTGTCATGTTTTAATTGTTTTGGTACCGTTTGAGTCATGGGTGCCCATTGAGCCGGGAAAGCTTGTGATGAGGCTCTAGCGCTTGAGCTCCCCGAGCAGTGCCTCGGCTAGCCTTTTTGCCGGATTTATACCCGTGGCTCGGTAGAATCCCTTAAACTCTGGTACACCGTTGACCTCGTTTACCAGGTAGCCTTTCTCCCTGGTCTCGAACACGTCTATGGAGACGAAGAACCCTTTAACGACAGCCGCCGCCCTTAGCACCATGTCCTCCAGCACGGGGTCTGCCGGGTAGGCCTCTGTCTTTGCACCTAGGGCTACGTTGCTCCTCCACTCGCCGTTCTGTGCTACCCTCCGGATACAGCCCAGCATGCTGCCAGCTACTACTATGCAGCGTATGTCGCTGTTCCCTGTATCGAGATACTCCTGGACTATCATTGAGCGTGTCTGGCTGCATGGGAGACGCTGCCTCATGTTGGCTAGCTGCTCGAGCTCCTCTGGGCTATCTGCGCGCGAGACCAGGCGGCCCCAGCTGCCGACAGGCGCCTTAACCACTACTGGGTAGCCTAGCTTGCTGGCTGCCTCTAGTGCTGCCTCCACGTCTGCGGCGTAGAAGCTCCTGGGTATTGGCACCCGTGCTGCGGCGAGACGCGCGTATGCTAGCAGCTTGTCGCCAGCTATCATTATCGTCTCTGACTGGTTTACAGTAAACACTCCTGCGGCCTCGAAGCTGGCCGCAGTGTAGGCCGCGCGGTACATGCTTATGGGCCTTATAACCGCTGCGTCGAAGCCGTCACTCCCAAGCTCTAGTGCTCTCGAGCGTACGTTGAACAGCCTTGCGTCCATGTATTCTCCGAGCGTCTTTAGTAGCATCTGTTCCTCCTGGCGCACTACGTCCACGACTACTGCTACGCGTGACACCGCGGCTAGAACACCTCCACGCCAGGGCCCCAGTAGTCGCGCAGCTCGAGAGCCTCGAGGTCCTCGATGCTGAGCCTGCTGATAGCCTCGGCTAGCATTCTTGCAAGCCTAGCGTCGAGGACCACGGGCACACCCAGGTCTACTGCTAGGCGGCGTAGGCTGTAGTCGCGCTCCGGAGCATAGTCAGTCGTCATCACTATGCCTATGCTGCCCTCCCTTATGAGGCGCAGCGCCTGTTCCATGGGCAGAGGCTCGGCCCCGTCCGCCTCCATGCCTTCTACAGTGTACACTCTGTAACCCTTCTTGCTCATGAACTGTGCTGCTCTCGCCAGGTCGCTGCGGCCCCGGCCGGTAGGCGTATAGACGAGGACGATGCTGTCTAGTGGCGGTATCCGGTTGCCCTGGACGCCTAGCCAGCTCTTAAGCAGGGCCTCGTGCAGCGTGCGGCCTAGTGCTGCTACCTCGCCGGTACTCCTCATCTCGGGGCCTAGGCCCGGGTAGGCACCCTTCAGCCTCTGCCAGCTTGGCTGGGGGCTCTTCACGCCCCACCAGCTACCGGGCCTTAGTAGCTTGAAGCCCTCGTCGCCGTTAAAGCCGTAGCTTATCCTGCCCTTCAGGGCCGCCTCAGCTGCTGCACGCATGAGGTTGTAGCCAGTGACCTTGCTCGTGAATGGCATTGAACGGCTAGCACGTAGGTTTAGCTCCACCACGTAGACACTACCATTCCTCACGAGGAACTGGATGTTGAACGGCCCCTTTATCTCCAGGGCCTCGTTCAGCGTCTCAGCTATCCTCGTCATCTCGCGTACCGCGGTCTCAAGTATGCTGAACCATGGAAGAACCATGGTGGAGTCGCCGCTGTGCACACCACCAGGCTCAATATGCTCGATCACCGCGCCTACTGCGCGGCGGCTGTCACCCACAGCGTCTATCTCGGCCTCTACAGCGTCCTCGAGGAACTTAGACACTACCACGGGGTAGCGTGGCGACACCTTAGCAGCCTGCTCTATGTAGCTCTTTAACTCCTCCGGGCTCCACGCTATCTTCATGGCCGAGCCGCTTAGCACGTAACTGGGCCTCACTAGGACTGGGTAACCCACCTCCTCGGCGAATCGTAGCGCCTCCTTGATACTGGTGGCTGCTGTCCAGCTTGGCTGCTTTATGCCGAGCTCCTCGAGGAGCTGTGAGAACCAGGCACGGTTCTCAGCACGGTCCACGCTGCGGCCTGGTGTGCCGAGGAGCTTTACACCGCGCTCCTCTAGGGGCTTCGCCAGGTTGTTGGCTATCTGGCCGCCCAGGAACGCTACCACGCCGACGGGCTTCTCGAACCGGTATATGTCGAGAACGCGCTCGAGGGTTAGCTCCTCGAAGTAGAGCTTGTCATTCACGTCCCAGTCCGTGGACACAGTCTCCGGGTTGTAGTTTACGACTGCAACCTCGTAGCCGAGGCTACGTGCTTCTTCGGCGAAGCTCACCACCCCCCAGTCGAACTCGACCGAGACGCCAATGCGGAATACGCCAGCGCCTAGCACCATGAGCCTTGGCCTGCCGCTGGTTATAGGTTTATCGTCCTCATACGCGTTGTAGCTCATGTAGAGGTAGTTTGTTGCCGCAGGCCACTCGGCGGCTAGGGTGTCTATCTGCCTCACATAGGGCCTCTCTAGGCCTATGCTGCGGCGCGCTCTCTCGACCTCCTCGACACTGGTACCCGAGAGCAATGCTACCTGTTCATCGCTGAAGCCTAGCCGCTTAGCCTCGGCCAGGAGGTCGAGAAACTCTAGGCTTCCAGGCCGCGTGTAGCGCAGCTTCTCGGCCAGCTCTACTATCTCCTTTATCTGGTGGAGGAAATACGGGTCTACACCGGTAGCCTCATACACCTTTTCAACCGTAGCGCCCAGCCTAAATGCCTTGGCAGCCCATATCGGCCAGTAGGGCTCGCGGCGGCGGAGCTTCTCCATCACCTTCTCTAGGCTCTCGGGCTCCTCGTAGCGCGAGCCTGCAACTACGCCGGGCTCGCCTATGTCTAGCATTCTTATAGCCTTCTGGAGCGCCTCGGCGAAGTTTCTGCCTATCGCCATGACTTCTCCAATGCTCTTCATCTCACTGCCTATACTCTTCTCGACGTTCTCGAACTTCCCTAGGTCCCAGCGCGGTACTTTGACCACTACGTAGTCGAGGCTTGGCTCGAAGCAGGCGCACGTCCTACCGGTGACGCGGTTCAGTAGCTCGTCGAGCTGGTAGCCGAGCGCCAGCTTCGCGGCAATGTATGCTAGGGGGTATCCTGTAGCCTTGCTGGCTAGGGCGCTGCTACGGCTCATACGCGGGTTGGTCTCTATGACGTAGTACTCCCAGCTATCGCGGGGGTTGAGGGCAAGCTGTACATTACCCTCGCCGATTAGGCTTATGGATTCTGCTACGTATAGGCTCGCCTCGCGGAGGAGCTGGTACTCCTGGTCTGTGAGCGTCTGGCAGGGGGCTATCACCACAGACTCGCCAGTGTGCACGCCCATCGGGTCGGCGTTCTCGAGGCAGGCCACGGCTACCATGTTGCCGTACTGGTCGCGCACCACCTCGTACTCTATCTCCTTCCAGTGATGAAGATACTTCTCCACGAGCACCTCGCCGGAGCCCGAGAGCGCGAAGGCACGGACGAGCCAGCGCTCTAGCTCCTCACGGCTCCAGGCTACTAGGCTTCCGCCACCGCCGAGGTTGAAGCTCACACGGACTATGACTGGGTAGCCTATTCCGTCGGCAGCCCGTAGCGCCTCCTCGACACTTGTAGCCGGGACGCTCGGCGGTATAGGCAGCCCTGCCTTCATCATTGTCTCGCGGAACCTTCCACGGGAAAGCGCCCTCTCTATACCATCTATCGGGGTCCCGAGGACACGGATACCGTAGCGCGCCAGGACGCCACGATGGTGGAGTTCGACGCCTAGGCTTAGGGCTGTCTGACCGCCGAAGCCCAACATTATCGCGTCCGGGCGCTCGCGCTCGATGACCTTCTCCACGAACCATGGCTGGAGTGGGCCCAGGTACACGTGGTCAGCGAGCTTATAGCTCGTCTGGATGGTGGCCACGTTGGGGTTAATCAGTACAGTCTCTATACTCTCCTCCCTCAACGCCTTTAAGGCCTGGCTACCGCTATAGTCGAACTCAGCCGCCTCCGCTATCTTTATAGCCCCACTGCCGAGGACAAGGACTTTCCTAACGTCTATCCTCCTCGGCATGCCCCTCTAACCCCGCCGGCTCCTCCGCTTATCACTCCCCTACCTCGTCTTGGTCTTCTCAATGAGCTTCAGAAACATGTCAAACACCCATGTAGAATCCCAGGGGCCCGGGCCAGCCTCCGGGTGGAACTGGGTAGCCAATACTAGCCCGTCGCGCGACCGTACACCCTCGAGCGTACCATCGTCCGGCTGGCGGAACCACGGCACAAGCCCCGTCCCGTCCAGGCTACCCCAGTCGACCGCGTAGCCGTGGTTGTGCGTCGTAACCATACAGCGGTTTGTGCCGAGTTCAACCACGGGCTTGTTGACCCCACGGTGGCCGTAAGGGAGCTTGTAGGTACGGGCACCGAGGCCTAGGGTTAGGAGCTGCATCCCAAGGCATATGGCTAGCACGGGCTTCCCTGAGGTGGCAACCTCTGCTGCTACACGGGCCTGGTCGCGTAGGAGGACGGGGTTGCCGGGGCCGTTGCTCAGCACCACAGCGTCGTAGCCGTCTAGCAGCCGCCAGGCCGGCGTCGTACAAGGGTACCGGGTCACCTCGATGCCACGCTCGAGGAGGCGGCGAAGGATGCCGTACTTTATGCCACAGTCTAGTATCGCTACGCGCGCCCTAACCCTGCCCTCAGGCCGGTGTGTTACCGGCTCGCGAGGGCTGACCTCTAGCACGAACACCCTCTCATCGTAGGTCTTCGACGAGGCTAGCTTCCGGGCTAGCTCGTCCCAGCTCAGCGGCTCCTCGTTCTCCTCGTAGACCGACAGTATGCCCATGACCACGCCGTGCTCGCGTATCCTCTTCACAAGCATCCTAGTGTCTACACGGTATATGCCTGGCACACCCTCGCTTCTCAGCCACTCGTGCAGCGACATCGAGGAGGCATAGTGGCTTGGCCGCGGCAGCTCCGCCACTACGAAGCCCTCCACTTGTATACGGTCAGACTCGTAGTCCTGGAGAATGCCGTGGAACAGCCTGCTCTTGCTCGGGACGCCGTAGTTCCCCATCATAGGATGCGTCTCTACTAGTATCTGGCCGCGGTAACTCGGATCAGTGAGGCTCTCTGGGTACCCAGTCATAGCAGTGGTAAAGACGACCTCGCCTACACGGGTCGTCGCCGCACCAAACCCGCAGCCCTCGACACCAACACCGTCGGCTAGCAAGAGCCTCGCGCGTAGCCCCGTCCGGCACCTCAGCAGGGGTATCTGGTAGACCCTTATCTTGCCTATTTGCATAGGTTGG
>DQVR01000022.1 GCA_015661645.1 Pyrodictium delaneyi | reverse complement strand
TGCTGGCTGCAAAGTCTATATAGCTGATGTCCACGGTGGCGAGCCTAGCGCTGGCCTTGGCGGTAAGGATATAGATCTCATCGCTGATTGCCCGTCGACTATTGACCTTACTGCTGTGGAGAGAATGGCAGAGGAGTTAGTAGCAACTATGCTAGAGAACGTTCTCGCTAGTGACCCTTATAGAGTGCTGGCTGTACCCAACCTAGTAGAGCTACATACAAGTAGGGAATACCTGTTTGAAAAATACTTGGAGAGCGGTCCTCCCTATGTGTTTAGACTTTGCTAGCGACGGGTTATTATTAGGGCAAATGCGGCGAGCGCTGCTACTACTAGAGCCGCGACTATAAGTGTTGTATTGTCGCTAGCTTTCACTATCTTTGCAGGTGTCGGTGTTTCTTCTGCTAGCTTTGGTAGTTTCAGTGTTAGGCTTATCTCAGGCTTGGTTGTCTCTACGGTTGTTGTCGTCCTCGTAGCCGTTGCAGTGGTTGCTGTAGTTGTGGCTTGCTGTATCTGCTGCGTCATCACTGCTGTAGGAGCGGTTGTAGTGGTTTTAGTCTGTGCTGCTTTGTACTCAATTATGCGCGTGAATGTAGTCTCCTTCCCAGAGGTGTCTACTGCTACTACGGTTATTTTGACCTTACTGGTCTTTAGCGGAGGTATCACTATACGCGCCATATCGCCGGCTAGCATGGGTTTAATGGTTATCTCCTTGCCATCATACTCTATCTTGGCGTATAGCTCCTTGATGCCCCATGAGTCGTCGCTTACCTTGAAGCTTAGTACTACTTGGCGGCCCTGGCGCGGTATAGTTGGCGTCATTTTAGCTAGCTCTAGTGTTGGCGGCTTGTTATCCGGCTTAGTGAAGAGTGTTGCCTGATACTCGAAGCCTTTCTGCGGCTTTTCGTTGCTGTAGGCGTAGAGTGTACAGCCTAGCGGTGTACAGCGCAGCTTGTAGGAGTCGAGACCCTTGAGGTATAACTTTACTGTTTTGCCTAGCCATTCACTGGGCGCATGTAGTGCTACTACCGTTTTTTCCATATAGTCTATTATCCCGGTGTTCTCTATCCTTAGTGTGGCTGTGACTGCGTTTGCAGTCTTCACATAACTTGCATATATCTCGTCTGCGTTAAAGCTGGCATGGCGAGTCCAGTAGTCGCCGTCGCCGTACATCTCTACCTTGCCTATGGGCTCTACTGTGACGAGCCTGAATCCGTGGTAGTCGCCTGGCCTTACGCTTCCGCCTGTAGCGGTAGTTACTATATAGTGTATCCGGCTGCCATCAGGCCTTATTACTACCGCATAGGAATCCAGGTGTATGTGGCCGGAGAACACTAAGACCGCGTTGCCCTTAGCAGAGAATATACCGTCTACTAATATCTTGAGTGCCTCCTTGTTTGCCAGCCAGCTGCTGTATATGTATGTGTACTTGCTGTTGGGCTTCTTACTGGTTAGGAGCTTGAATAGATCCTCGCTAGTGGTCACGTTGAACTGGTAGGGTATGTCGCCGAACATGTGGGTAAAGTGTGGATGGTGGAATATTACTATCTTTATGGGTTCTTCTGCTGTTGTTAGCACAGTTTTAGCCCACATGGCTTGACTCTTTGTGATAAAGCCGTCGCCGCCGCTGTCTATACCCACTATGCGGTAGAGACCGAATATGTCAAGCGTGAAGTTGAATGGTCCACGGTAATCTTTGTAGTTTTCTGAGCCGCCTACATGGTCGTGGTTACCGGGGACGCCTACCAGGGGTTTGTCTAGCAGTGTGTCTACGAAGAGGCTTTCTCTGTACTCGCCATCCTTTGCTGTGTCAGCTATGTCACCGCTATCAACTATTATCGTGTTGTTTGGCAGACCTAGGACTGCCAGGTTGACTGCTAGGTCGTAGTTGGAGGCCTTTCTACCATTAGAGTTTATGACGCCAAAGTGCCTGTCTGTTATATGTATTATGTTGAGCTTACTAAACACGTCTTTGCTGCCTACGTATACTGCGTGAGGCTCGCCGTAGACACCTTCCTTGGCGTAGACTATCAAGTCATAGAGGCCTGGCTCTGCATTATCTGGTATCTTGGCTGTGAATACTGTGCCGCCTACCTGGCTGAACTCACATTCATATGCTGCACCATAGCCGTTGTCTATGAGTATTTTCTCTACTTGCATGGGCTTCGAGAAGACTACTTGGAACGATCCTCCTGGCTCGATGAATGCCGGTCTGCTGATTTTTGGCTCAGCTATGAGGCCAGGCTTGTATTCAGCCCTTACGTCTAGATGCGGGAGTTGTACTTCTAACACTGCTTCTGCCTGTTCGGCGCTAGCTAGCGGCGCTATGTAAGACAGCATAAGCATATAGACTATGAAGAAGGCAGCTATCATTTTCTTGGCTGTGCTACGCACACTCCTGCACCGTGGTAGATGCCAGTGTAGATGCGCCTTCATAAAAAGTTCCACCGCTACCTCTACATTGAAGAATTAGCGTTATCCACAATCTACAATGAGGTACTGGCCTACTATAATGCCTTAAGCCTATAGGCCAAGCCTATAGGCCTGCATACGTCTTGCAAAGGACTGCTCAGACTTAAAAACTCGGGGAGTGTGGACTATCGGAAGATATACGCTTCTATGTGCATTGGATTTACTTGTTCTTGCGTAGTGCGAGACCAGCTGCTAGTAGAGCTATTATGCCTAGTACTAGGCCTCCTACCGCCATGGCCTTAGCGCTAGACGCCGCGGCCCTAGCTTCGTCGTCCATGCCAGCTATGCTACCCACCTTCTGGTCTACATAGGCCTTGACCTGCTCCATTATCTTGTCGATGTTCTGCTGGAGTACTTCGTTAACAGCCTTCTGTATCTCGTCTAGCTTCTGGTCCACGTAGCTCTTGGCCTCAGCGGTAGCCTGGGTGACTGCCTGCTTTGCCTCCTCTGCCTGCCGTACTGCCTGCTGCGCTGCTGCTTTAGCCTCCTCTATGACTGCTAGTTGGCTCTTGAATATCTTTAGCTCGTTATAGCTCTTCGTGGCCCATAGTATGAGATTGCGGAAGAACCTTGGACCGTCAAGTGGTATGCCCTTGTAGGAGTACGTTACCAAGGACTGGTAGCCGAAGTACGGGGACTCGCCACTGACTATGACTATCTTGTCTCCACTGTCCGTCTTCACAATCTCGGCCGCCATTAGCACGAACTTACCGGTCTCGCCTACCTGGTGAGCGTATCCGAACTCGCCCGGCTCGCCTGGGTTCTTGGGCTGGTGTTCTACTACCTTACCGTTCTCGGTTGTGACGAGTATCGGTACTATAGTGTCGGGTGTGCCAGGGTCTGTGACCTTGTGCCAGTCGCCGTTCTTGTCTACCCAGGCTACTGCGCCGGGACCATGCATTAGCACCTTCTCAGCACCAAGAGCTAGTAGCTCTGCATCGTAACGTGGTGCTGGCTCTACTAGTGCTATTACACGATAGGAGCGGCCAGCATTGCTCTTGGTATCTTCTATGCTTACGTAGTCGCTACGCAGCTTTACGTCGAAGCCTTTCTGAGCAAGGTAGTCGAGCAGATCGTTGCAGATGTGCTGGGATAGCTCTAGGTTACCACCCTGCGCCGGGTAGTCGCTGTCGGCAGCACACCATAGTGCACGGTGACCCTTGCCACCGAACCAGCCGGCTATTGCCTCCTTCTCGGCATCGCTGAGAGGCTCTATAAGCTGACCTACTATCAACATGTCTACAATGGGGCCACTGCCTAGAATTGTTAGGTCGCCTACTACTATCTCATAGGCTTTGTTCTTGATACACTCAGGAAGCTGCTGCGCTTGTTCCTCATCCTTGACCAGGATTATCCAGTAGGCGTCGGGCACAACACTCATCATGGCGCAAACACCGTTATACTGCTGGCCGTGCGCTAGATCAACTAGTATAGTTGGCAGCTCGAGGCGTGCCGCATGTGCTACTAGTGGCTGGGTAGCTGCTACTAGGAGAGCTGCTACTATTAGGGCGCAGGAGATGAGCATCCTCATACTAGGGTACACCTCGCTACCATTGACTTTCTAGGCCGGGTTTGTGGACCTTTCCTCACGTTGCATGTAGCCGGTATGAGGGATTTAAATCCACTCCCTTGAAGCCCGGGAGTCTAGCAGGATTAGCAACTTCTACAGAATTTTCATCTAGCTAGCGCTATGATGTCTATTGCTAGACGCTCCCATACATGTAAATACTGTAGACGTGCCACCCACAAGCTCTTCTCAGCGAGCATACATTTACCACCGCTGCTGGCACTAGACTAAATGGTGGAGCAAAAGTGAACACACGCCTCGCGGCTGCAAGCATTATAGTCATAGCCGTGCTTGCAGCCGTAGCCCTCCTAGCTGGACGCGGGACCCAACCACAGACCACCACAGCCACTACAACACAATCAACACAAGAGCAGCCATTAGCCACACATACTGAGACAACAACTACTGTAACCAAGCCGAGCGAGGAAACCTCCACATCATCTGAGGAAACACCGACAACAATCCCGCAGACGAGCAAGTGTAGGGAGGAGATAGAGCTTGTAGTCCTTACGAGACATCCTGCAGACATCCAGGAGAAAGCAAAAGACATGTTCTTAGATTCTGATATGGCCAAGCGCTTCTGCATAACTAACGTCCGGTTCCTACCGGTACCCGCAGGCTTCTGGCCAACCTACATTGAGAAACAGAGCATAGACGTAGCATGGGGTGGTGGGCCGACACTATTCGACGACCTTTACGTTAAAGGCTTACTCCGCCCGCTAGGGACAAAACTCGCCCTTGACGCAGCCAGCCAGGTGCCGGACCGCTTCGCGGGCATGCCTCTGAAGCGCATAGACGAGAACGGCAGGATATACTGGATTGCAGCAGCCATTGCAAGCTTCGGCTTCACTTTGAACACCGAGGTGGCGCAGCAGCTAGGCTTCGACGTGAATAAGCTTAACTCCTGGCGGAGTCTCGCTAGCGACGATCTCGGCCTCATACTCGTAGAGTACGGCGTACCTGCTCTCGCTATAGCTAACCCGCTGCAAAGTACCAGCAACACGAGGATCTACGAGATCATTCTACAGGCCTACGGCTGGGAGGAGGGCTGGCGCATACTGACACTAATGGCTGCCAATGCCCGCATAGAGGAGGGTAGCGCTATCGTACGCGATGACGTAATAAACGGCGACGTGATGGTCGGCATAACCATAGACTTCTATGGCTACACCGCAGAAAGCCTTAACCCGGCATGCAGGTATATACTACCCCAGGGCGAGACTATAGTAAACGGCGACCCCATAGCTGTTGCTAAGTCTACAAAGTATCCAGAAGCAGCTGAAGCCTTCATAGCATGGGTGCTAACCGAGGGCCAGAAGATATGGCTAGACCCCAACATAAACAGGCTACCATCCAACCCGAAGATATTCGAGACCCCCGAGGGCCAGAAACGCTCTGACCTCAAGAATGCGTTCTACCGCGCCATGAAGGCCAAGGTAATAGAGTTCAACGACACACTGGCCCTTGAGACCGAGTTCGCAATGCAGCTATACTTTGTAGCAACCCTTGTGGACCAGCACGATCTGCTCCAGAGAGCATGGACAGAGCTGCTGAAAGCATACTACATCGACCACCAGATAGACGAGGCTACATTCAACGCCCTAAAGCAGAAGCTCACAGACTTAGTCAAGTACAAGGACCCTGTAACAAGCGAAGAGAGAGTATTCACTCTCGACGATGCGCTACGTGTCAACAAGATTCTAAAGGAGCACATTAATCTTAAAGAGAAATACATGAATGCCTGGCGTGAGGCTGCCAAGCAGAAGTACGAGGAGGTACTTAGTGCCCTTGGCAGCTAGCATCCCATTATCGCTTAGGCGTATTACATCAAGGATAGCCCCTAGAGCTAGAACCGACCTCGAGATAGTTCTCCTCCTCTATATCCCAATCCTAGCTATGCTTTTTGGATTCGTGGCCCCACTCTTCATAGTAGTTGTTGAAGCCTCTAAGATGGACTTCAGAGAGCTCACATCAAGCTACTACATAGACTTAAGCTCAGAAGCTTTTAACAACTTCATAACAGTAAGAGAATTACCAAATATGATACGTATCTCAGTTAATGGTTTTGATCTAGGCGTTATAGGAAATAGCGTTGTAAATGCCCTGCTCGTTACATTCATTGCCGCGTTAATAGGCTCTACCACTGCTATACTTATAGGCCTCTACAGATTTCCCGGGAGGAGGCTATTAGCTATACTAGCCTATATACCCTTGTTGATAGCACCCTTTGTTAATGCTTATGTAATGCAACGCTACTTCGGTAAGAGCTTTACACTCAATACCTTCTCCTACGTACTTAGCGAGGTAACTAGACCTCTTATCGGCAAGGACATAATGATAGAGTTTAGCGGTCAGGCCGGGGTAGCCCTTGCACAGATACTAATGTTCTACCCTATTGTCTATATAAACACCCTTGCCGCGCTCGGTGCCATCGACGCCACGCTTGTAGAACAAGCTATTAATCTCGGTGCACGCGGCTGGCGGCTGATAAGGAGCATAATTCTCCCACTGGCCATGCCTGGCGTTCTAGCTGGCTCGACACTCGTGTTCATCCTGAGCCTTGAGGATGTTGGTGCGCCTATAATCTTTCGTTTCCACAAGGTTATGGCGTATCAAATATACCAGTACTTCCAGAGCGTGGGCAGTGAGGCTTCTCGCCCTGCTGTAGCTGCTCTAAGCTTTCTCATGCTAGTCTTCGCTGCCTTGCCTCTTATCGTTGTTAGGAGGTATCTGAGCCTAAGATACTATGCCCGGCTAGCACGGGGCGCACCGAGACCGTTCCGCGGGCTTCGGCTAGGCCGCCGTGGGCTTGCTGCTGTGTACCTGGTTGTACTACCCGTGATAGCTACCGCAGCCGCGCCGCAGATAGGCGTCGTAGTCCTAGCATTTAGCAAGAAATGGATTGGCCCGCTACCAGAGCTCTTGCCACTTGACAGCATGTTCATGAACTTCGCCACGTTGACAGAGATAGAGGGTGTGATGAGGAGCATATACAACAGTCTATCATACGTGGCGCAGGCGCTTGTGTTCATAGCACTGCTTGGCTTCATGGCCGGCTATGCTACAGCCCGTGCACGGCTACCAGGCGCATCCGTCCTCGACATACTGTCGTCGCTGCCACTTGCTGTGCCGGGTCTCGTAGTCGCGTTTAGCTACTATGTGTTCTTCACAACCTACTTCCAGGGCTCAATGCTTGACCCAGTGCTCTTCCCAGCCCATGTGCTAGTGCTAGCCTATGTTATGAGAAAAATACCGTTCACAGTGCGCTCGGTGTTTACGGCTGTCATACAGACGCCAGAGGAGCTAGAGGAGGCAGCACGAAGCCTGGGAGCGCGTCGTGCCCGGGTAATTCGGAGGATAGTGCTACCTCTTGTATGGAGAGGTATACTGGCTGGTCTACTGCTGAGCGCTATCTACGTGCTTAGCGAGGTTAGTGTGAGCATAACCTTAGGCGGGCTGAAGGGTAGCATGGTGTCACCGGACCATGTAGGCCCGATAACGTTTGCTATACTCCAGCTTACAACTCAAGCAACCGTAGTAGCCGGTGGTACTCAGCCTCATGCAAAGGCTGCTGCTCTAGCGGTGATATTGATGACTATAGAGGCTGTAGTGATAACTATTGCATCCAGGCTTGCACGACGTGGCCAGGCACTCGTAACCATCTAGGTTTACCCTTTTTGCCAAGTCTACTAGGATGACCGGCCCCGTAGGAGCGGCTAGACCGGGAGAAGGGAAGGGTGCACAGATTTGCCGTTCATAGAAGTCAAGGGTGTTGTTAAACGCTTCGGCAAGACCACGGCGCTGAGAGGTGTAGATCTAAGCATAGAGAAGGGTGAGCTATTCTCTATACTTGGCCCGAGCGGCTGTGGAAAGACAACACTTCTCCGGATTATAGCTGGTTTTGAGATTCCCGACGAGGGTAGAGTCCACTTCGAAGGCGAGGACGTAACCGATATGCCTCCGGATAAGCGTGGCACTGTGATGGTGTTCCAGAACTGGGCCCTATGGCCCCACATGACTGTCTACGAGAATATAGCCTTTGGGCTGAAGCTGCGGAAGCTGCCCCGCGAGGAGATAGATAGGCGCGTAAAGTGGGTGCTAGAACTACTTGGCCTGGAGGGGTTCGAGAACCGGTTCCCCGGGCAGCTTAGTGGTGGCCAGCAGCAGCGTGTCGCACTCGCGCGTGCTTTAGCCGTCCAGCCTAGGGTATTGCTTCTCGACGAGCCACTTAGTAATCTCGACGCGAAGCTCCGGTTAAAGCTGCGTGGTGAGCTCAAGAAACTTCAGAGACAGCTAGGCATAACAATGGTATACGTTACACACGACCAGGAGGAGGCTATGTCACTTTCAGACAGAATGGCTATAATGAGGGACGGTCGTATAGAGCAGGTAGGGCGTCCTGAGGAGCTCTACACGAACCCTCAGACTCTCTTTACGGCTGTCTTCCTCGGCCGAACGTCACTGGTACTAGGTAGAGTAGACGACTTACATGACAACAAGGCTATTGTAAGGGTCGGTAAAGCTAGGCTAAGAGCTGTGAACCATGGGCTAGGCCGTGGCGACGAAGCTGCTGTGGTCATAAAGGCTGAAGGCGCCCGATTGACCGCTCCACATGACCTCGGGAGCTACGAGACTGTGAGGGGTCGTGTCTCGGTCTCGATGTATCTCGGACCCTTCATCGAGGTTAGACTAGTGCTGCCGGGTGCTAATTACGAGGTTCTACTTGATTTACCAAGCGACGTTACACCGCCGAGTGTTGGAAGCGACGTGGAGGTGTACGTGCCTCTTAGGAATCTGCACGCATACCCGGTAGAAGAGGAGATAGTAAGAGAGGCTATGGAGCACACATGAAAAACTCATACATCACACAGAGCTATGTAACATCTAGATGTGTCTCAGCGAGTTGACTATTTCCTTCTTTATCGGCTCTATCTGGCTTAGCCTTCGGGATATTACGTGTTTAGCTTCCTCTTCTATCTCCTTGACATAGCTCTTGTATATTTCTTCAAACTTCTTACGAGCCTCAGACACAAAACTTTCTACATCAGTTGCCGGCACAGTATACCCCCTCGCTTCTGGCGCTGTCGTGCTGGCCCCTTTGAAGGGCCACAGTATAGTGCTTCTACACTACTGAGCGGATTTAATTCTAACCATCCAGCCGTGGCTCTCTGAGAAAAGCCGAATTCTAGCCTACGTGTAGGTAAGGCGTAAATAGGGATGCGGCCGGGAGTGACCCGCCCCCTGCCCATCTATCCCCGACGACACGGGGTCGTGTTGCAGGGGACCGGGGTTCACTCGTGTAGGAATGACTACAGCGGGCCCTGGTTTTTAAAGACCTCGTGTACTGTGTCACAGTAACTGCTAACTGTTTAAGCGTTAAAAGCTTCTGCAGTGCTTCGTATGACACTACTATACTCTTCTATATTAAATACTATTCTATTTATCCTTGTTCTTAGGTATTCACGCAAAGTCTTCCGCATGAACCGATTGTCGCCGAGAACTACTATAGCACGGTCCTCTGCGCTGCGCCTAGCTCTACCAATTGCCTGCCTTGTTCTCACTATGGCTGTATAGTCAAATAAAAGCCGACGCGCGCCAGTTTCCCCTAATCTATGCTGCAGCGCATTGAACTGGTCCTGGAAGTAGTCGTCAGACTGCGGATATGGCACGCCTGCTATAAATACAGTCCCTATGATGCTTCTGTTGTCGTCTCCTACTATCTCTATCCCTTCGGTCAACTTACCGCCTGCAACAGCGTTTATTAATACATGCGTTTTACCATTCTTTATCTCCTCCACCACATCCTCTATATTGGTGGACTTGTCTTCCACTATCATATTTATCTTCTCATGCCTTGCTATACTGTTTATCTGCTTGATCACTTTCTGCATAAACTCATAGCTAGGATATACTACTAGGATAGCTTTGGTGGTATTCCGGTAGGTCTCTATAATGTAGCGCGCATAGAGGTAGTATGTCTCACGACTTCTACTAGTATATCTTGATGTAAGTTCTGCTGCTACTATTGTATACTGGTTTTGTGGCGGGAATACCGGGCCGTGAAGCAGTTCAACGTCGTATACATGCATAGGCTTCTCTATGCAGAGCATGTCCCTTAGCATAGAGGATGCTGGCAGTGTGCCGCTAGCGAGTACCACTGCCTTAGACTCGTTGAGGGGTTTACGTGTAACAATGCATGGCTCTAGGGGCAGGACTACGGCCCCGACGCGGCTGTTATTACTGTAAGTGTAAACTCCGGTCCCTTCTAGTACGACTAGCTCAGCGAACCTAGCTACTCGGGCGAGGGCTACGCTTAGTTTTACTGGCTGGCCTTCTTCCAGCCTCTCCTTTATCTTAGCTATACGTACCTCTTGTGCCGCATCTATCCAGCTTTCGTGATCCCCTAGTATTTTAAGCAGCTTTTCACGGCTTATACGGCGTAGCTTCCGGCCTACAGGCTTATTCCGGGCTATCTCCGAGCCAAGCAGTTCAAGTGCTTGCCCCATTTCCTCTGGAAGCTCGTACTCTTCTATCTCTCTAGCAGCGTTCTTTAGGTCCTCTAGCGTTATCCTTGCTTCTAGCAGGCTAGCTATGTTTAGGAGCGAGTGCGCCTCGTCTACCACTACTACGAAGTCTTTGTAGTCTAGTGGCTCGAACGTTCCCTGGAATATGTCTGGCCGGAACAAGTAAGGATACGTGGCTACTATGAAGGACGACTCGGTAGCAGCTAGCTTTAGCGCGAAAAATGGACAGTAGCCTTGTGCTGCCAGCAGTTTAACGGCCTTCTGAGGCATAGAGCCAGAGTGCTTCAATATCTCGACGACGTCGCCAGCCTGTAACTCTTCGAGCTTCGTGAAGTATGCGCACCCACCTCGAAGGCGTAGGAGTCTACACGTATCCCAGAAGTCTTCATGGCTTAGGTTTTCCCCGGCTAGTAGCGGGCACATACGTCTGGCGCTGTAGAGGAAGCTATACTCCTCTACGTCGAACCGTTTCAGTTCTCTTAGCACCGGCTGTATCTCATTCCTCGTCCTTACGACATATAGTACCCTATCGACGCCAGCTTGCAGTAGACCATATACTATGCTAGAGGTCTTGCCGAAGCCCGTTGGCGCGTGGAGTATGAATACTCCTTCACTGCGTACCGTCTCAGCTATACTCTTTGCCGCTTCTAGCTGACCCTTCCTCGGCTCATCATAGGGGAATGCTCTACTGTTGCCCGGCTCCATACTCCCTCTCCGGTAAGCCTAGAGCTGCTTACCTCTGACGCCTAGCCACGTGTCGTGCCGGGTTATCTACGCTCCCAAGGCCCCTTGCCCACGAACCTTACTCCATCCGCACTCTTGACTATCGTGCCTAGATATAGATATGATATCTGGCGTAGCGCCACATAGTAGTCGAACTCGTTGAGAGCACTAATACCGTCCATTGGGACGTATATCTTGTACCATCTTAGTGCCGCACTACCCGCCGTGTGTAAGACACATATGTTGGCCACTGTGCCTACGATGACCAGATGCTCTATACCGTATACCCTTAGAAGGTCGTCAAGCGGTGTACCGTAGAAGCCGTCATACCTGGTCTTCTCGATCACTATTTCTCCTTCGACTGGCTTGAGTTCATCGATTATCTCCCATCCCCAGGTTCCGCGTACTACGTGCTCGCCCCAGATCCGGTGCTCGGGATCGCCAGGGTAGTGTGTATCCTTTGTAAACACTGTCATCACTCCATGACTGCGGGCGCGCTCTAGTAGCCGGCGTATTGCAGGAATGGTCTCCTCCGCTGCCGGAACATAGAGCTTGCCTTGGGGTTTTACGAAGTCGTTCTGCATGCCTACTATGATCAGCGCTGTTTT
>DQVR01000014.1 GCA_015661645.1 Pyrodictium delaneyi | reverse complement strand
TTTCTAGGAACTCTTTGCCGTCGTTGGTGAGGCGTAGCTTCTTTGTCTTCGGGTCGGTCTCGGCGTAGCCGACGTAGAGGAGAGCAATGATGTCCTCGTGAAGCTCCTTTGAAGTAGGTACATCGCCTACCATGAAGAAGTTGTAGCCTAGGTCTATCCCCTTCTCGTTCTGGAGCCAGTACACTAGGTGTGCGAGACTCCTTTCGTATATACCACCCTGGTCCTCCATGGCCTTGAGTACCAGTAGAAGACGCTTCTTTCTTTCATCGCGCTCCACCTGGTCGCGTGTAACAGCAGGCCTAGAGACTATAACAAGCTCCTTCTTAGAACCGCCTACAGGCTCCTTCTTCTTGCCGCTAGTCTTGGCCATAGACCTATCCACCCCGGCCTAGTGCTGGGAGACGCCCCGTGGCCTCTAGCAGCCTCGGAGACCTAAATCTAGTGCCTCTACCCCAGTATAAGCAGTTCCCCCGGATATTCTACGTGCGAGAACATGAGTAAGAGACGTTTGTTGAAGTGTTCGGTGCGCCGGACTCTCATCATTCCGCGGCGGCGTCAGACTCTAGTGCACTCCACACACGATGAGCCCTCTAGACGAGGGTATGCGCGTTGGCTGAATGTAGGAGACCAAGAGTCTACGTTGACGAGAGGGAGCGGGGTAGTGGTGTCCCCGAGGCTCTCTCGGAGCTAGGTGCGGCCGTGATATACACTATGGCTGGTGTCGGCGACTATATAGTGTCCGATCGTGTAGCTATAGAGCGTAAGACCATATACGATCTTGCCGAGAGCCTATTCGATGGCCGGCTATTTGACCAGGTAAGGCGGCTCAGCGAGCATTACGATATCCCGGTAATCCTGGTTGAAGGTGACCTGGGTAAACTTGACAGCTATACTACTCGTAGCCAGCAAGTCCGCATGGCTCTGGCGTCTATCACTATAGACTATGGCGTCCGTGTAGTGTGGAGTCTCAACCAGCGCGAGACAGCCAGAATGATATACAGTATAGCGTGCCGCGAGCAGTACGGGAGCCAGCGCAGCGTAGTTGTGCATAGAAAGCCTCGGCTAGACAAGCTCTGGATGCAGCAGCTATATGTCGTCCAGAGTCTTCCAGGCGTAGGTCCCAGGCTCGCGGAGAAGCTGCTCGAGAAGTTTGGCAGTATTGACGCCATATGTAGGGCCTCCGTAGTAGAGCTTGAACGTGTTCTAGGCTACGAGAGAGCACAACGCGTCTACCGTGTGCTCCATGCGCCCTACAAGCCGCCCGGGAAGCAGCAGTCAAACAAGTAGACCACAGTCAGCATGATGGACGTGGCTGATAGAGGCTACGGGCCTCTCATTCCTATTCTTGCCCCATCTTCCATTATGCTGTGCCTTGCCTTGTGGGCTCTACTGCCTACCACGACACATTATATGACGTAACTGATAACATAGTACTATATCGCAACTACTTAACCACATTACTACTTACTGTAGCTGTAGCTATACCTGCCCGCTGGCTCCGGGGCGACGCGTGCCAGCAGGGACTCCTAGGGCTGGCGACTATACTCAGTGGGCTTATAACCCGGAGGCTGCTCAGGACCCCCTTCCCCGGGTAGGGTAAGCTATGCGTGTCAAGCATGTAGACGAAATCCTGAAGATAATGAGGAACGTGGAGCAGATAAGAAACATCGGTATCGTGGCACACGTGGATCACGGTAAAACCACGACAAGCGACTCGCTGCTCGCGGCCGCGGGTATGATATCCCAGCGTATTGCTGGTGAGGCGCTCGCCCTAGACTACCTTAAGGTGGAGCAGCAGCGCGGTATAACAGTCAAGTCTGCAAACATTAGCCTCTACCACGAGTACCAGGGCAAGCCCTACGTAATCAACCTGGTAGACACACCTGGTCACGTAGACTTCTCCGGCCACGTGACAAGGAGCCTCCGAATGATGGACGGCTCCATAGTGGTCGTAGATGCCGTTGAGGGTGTGATGCCACAGACGGAGACAGTGCTACGCCAGAGCCTCGAGGAGCGTGTACGCCCCATTCTCTTTATAAACAAGGTTGACAGGCTCATAAAGGAGCTGAAGTACACACCCCAGCAGATACAGCAGAGGTTTGTAGAGATAATTAAGGAGGTAAACCATCTGATAAGCCTTTATGCTGACCCCGAGTTCAAGAAGAAGTGGCAGCTAGACCCAATGAGCGGTATGGTAATATTTGGCAGCGCGCGCGACAAATGGGGCATAAGTATACCCCTAGCCCAGAAGCGCGGCATAAAGTTCAGCGACATAATCGACGCCTACAATAAGGGCAAGGAGGCAGTAGAGGAGCTCGCTACAAAGGTGGCACCGCTGCACGAGTCCCTACTAGATGCAGTAGTCAAGTTCATACCTAACCCGCGCGAGGCACAGAAATACCGTATACCCAAGATATGGAAGGGCGACATAAACAGTGAAGTAGGCAAAGCAATGCTTGAGGCAGATCCAAACGGTCCACTAGTATACGCTATATCCTTCATGAGGGTTGACCCCAAGATACGCCGCCTAGTAGCCACTGGCCGTATCTTCAGTGGCACGCTGCGTCAGGGCGACGAGGTGTGGCTAATCAACGCCGGGAAGAGCGCTAAGGTGCTACAAGTAAGCATCTACATGGGTCCCGACCGCGAGGTCGTGGACGAGATACCGGCTGGAAACATAGCGGCCGCGCTGGGCCTCGAAGACGCGCGCGCAGGTGAGACAGCTGTAGCAGTGAGCCTCAAGGACAAGGTACCGCCATTCGAGAGGCTACACTACGTGTCCGAGCCAGTAGTAACAGTGGCAATAGAGCCAAAGAACCCCAAAGACCTACCTAAGCTAGTGGACGCGCTTTACAAGCTAAGCATAGAAGACCCAACTATACAGGTTAAGATCAACCAAGAGACCGGCGAGTACCTGCTGAGCGGTATGGGCCCGCTCCACATAGAGATAGCAGTATGGTGGCTCAAGGAGACCTTTGGCCTCGAGGTGAAGACGAGCCCGCCAATAGTAGTCTACCGCGAGACTGTGCGCGCGAAGAGCCAGGTATTCGAGGGCAAGAGCCCGAACAAGCACAACAAGCTCTACATAAGCGTGGAGCCGCTAGACGAGGAGACTATAAAGCTGATACAGAACGGCGAGATAACAGAGGACCAGGACGTCTATGAGAGGGCCAAGATACTCAAGGAGAAGGCTGGCTGGGACTATGACGAGGCCAAGAGGATATGGGCAATCGACGAGAACATAAACATATTCATAGACAAGACGACGGGTGTACAGCACCTACGTGAGGTCAAGGACACTATAATCCAGGGCTTCCGCCTAGCAATGAAAGAGGGCCCACTAGCCAAGGAGCCTGTGAGAGGCCTTAAGATAATATTACACGATGCCGTGATACACGAAGACCCAGCCCATCGCGGCCCGGCGCAGATCTACCCGGCAGTCCGCAATGCCATATACGCGGCCATGCTGACTTCAAAGCCGACGCTGCTAGAGCCCCTCCAGAAGCTCGACATACGTGTGCCGCAGGAGTACGTCAGCAACGTAATAGCGGTGATATCCAGGAAGCGCGGCAAGATACTAGACATGAAGGAGTACGGCGTCATGATGAGGATAATAGCCGAACTACCAGTAGCAGAGAGCTTCGACCTCGCCGCCGAGCTAAGAAGTGCTACCCAGGGCAGAGCCTTCTGGGGCACCGAGTTCAGCCGCTGGGCGCCAGTACCCGACAACATGCTCATGGACCTAGTGAAGAAGATACGCGAAAGAAAGGGCCTGCCGCCAGAGCCGCCAAAGCCCGAGGACTTCATATCACCCTTCTAAAGCCACTCCTAGACATTTTTACCCATATTGCGTCACTGTATCCCTGCACAACTATTTGTGCAGCTTCAAGCCACGGTCTATCTCCGGTATTCTTCGCCTAGCGTAGTGCACAGACAAATGGCCCCAAGAATAAAGGGTAGAGGAGACTGTACAGGCTCGAAGCATGTACGGGGTGCAAGCTTAGGTTAAACTCAACTTGCTGTATATCTCCATGCTTTGAGGATGACTAGAATGGTATGCTTATGCCACTATTGAACGTCGTGGATACCCATTTTACCGTGTAGCAACAATATACGAGAATCTAGTGGAGGTGGCGTCCGTGGTACTCCTTCTTCGCCGTAGGCGTATCCCGCTACGTGCACGGGACGTCATGACTTCCCCTCCGGTGACTGTGGATCCCAATGCTACGATAAAGGATGTCGCGCTTAGAATGCGGAAGGAACGTGTCGGAAGTGTACTCGTAGTAGACGAGGAAGGAAAGCTACGCGGCATAATAACGGAACATGACCTAGTATTCGCGTGCTCTGAGGGCTGGGACCCGAGCACTAAGCAAGCTTGGGAAATAATGACTGAGGACCCGATAACGGTGAAGCCCGAAGAGGATATAGTGACCGTGATGCGGAAGATGCGCGACGCCAATATACGCCATATACCAGTTGTAGATGATAATGGTAAGCCGCTGGGCATGATATCTGCACGGGATATACTAGACTTGATAATGACCTTAGCAGGTCTTGGGATAATCCACGAGTTCGCGAGAGACTAAAGTGGCACCATCCCTATACCGGGGCGTGATTTTTATAAGTCCGAAGAGGGAAGCTTGTACCGCCGTCTTCTAGACACGGTCTAGGTGTTCTCTGAGTTCTTCTAGGTGTGCTAGGGCTTTAGCTCTAACCGAGGGCTCTGTCCTCGATGGGGTCTCCGGGAAGGGATTAGGCTCACCTACTAGGCTGGCTACAAGAGCAGGTAACGCGCGATATAGGCCTCTACTATAGCCGCCTTGTAACACGAGCAATACCGGTGCGCCTATGCGGGAGAAGATTATCTCGCCTATGGAGTAGTAGCTCTCGGTTGTGAGGCGGAGTGCGCCAAGGCCATCACCTTCATACGCGTCGAGCCCGGTGTCCATGATGATTATGTCCGGTGTTGACGCGAGAGACTTGTACATGTCTATGGCTTTCTGTAGAAGTTCGACGTACACGTCGTCTCCGGAGCCAGACGGCACTAGTATGTTGAACTTTGTTCCGCTTCCTTCGCCTTCTCCTAGCTGCCACGGCCAGCCGGTACCAGGGTATATTGTTGAAGGGTCTTGATGTACATCGATGTGGAATATCGGCTTGTCGTAGAGTATGTCTTGCGTCCCGTTCCCATGGTGTAGATCGATATCTATTATTGCGACTTCGTAGCCGAGCCTGTATAGTGTAACGGCGGCTAGTGCAGTTATGTTGAATATACAGAAGCCTAGCGTAGGAGCCCCCATGGCCCGGCCAAAGTAGCCGGCATGGTGGCCAGGAGGCCTGCCAAGCACCAGGGCCACCCTGCAATCGCCTTCCAGAATTTTCTCGGCTGCATCGAGGACAGCGGCAGCATAGCTAGACACAGCTAGCGGTGTGGCTGGCGAGACGTAAGTGTCGGGATCTATGTAGCCGCCGCCATGGCTCGCGATCTCTAGTACCTGCTCCATGAACTCTGGGCTGTGTACCTCTCTGAACAGGCCTAGTTCGTCTCCCCTACGAGGTATGGTATAGTGATCTGCTGTGTCCCAGATACGTGAGTCGCGTAGGCCTCTGATAGCCATGTTCAGCCTCTCTGGCGACTCCATGTGGAAGCCATATGGTGGCTTGTGGAGCCTAAATACGGGGTCGTAGTATATGCATAGGTTGCCACGCATAGCCGTGTCCCCCTATGTTAACGGTCCTGGGGGCTACTGAAAGAGGGCTTGCTACTAGGGGTCCTACTAAAGTGGCCGGACTATGCCTAGTCCATAAGAAGGCTGGGCTAACGGCCTTAGTGCACGGGGCTTCTGGGCTACTGGGCTGTATGGATGTCTAGTGAGGGTGGCTGATGGGGTAAAGGGCGGTGCTCTTGAAGGGAGAGTGTACGGCAGCAGTCCGGCTCGTCTATGACTTGCCTAGTCTCCGGCTAGTACTCGGGTTAAGTAGGGAGCGGAACTGTATAGAAGGTCGTGCGGGTAGACTAGAGGCGGTAGTACAGCTGGACATAGTGTCTGCTGATGTTGAGGAGTCTCTACTCGGGGAAGCTCTGGCCTCCATACTGCTTCTGAAGCCAGTTTGTATTGAAGGCGATAAGAACGTTTATGACGAGCTGCTGGCGAGGTATGTTGCTAGACTATTTCGCGAGGAAGTAAGCAGGCTAAAGAGACTCTTTCATAAGAGCTATGAGCGTTTGCAGGTAGCTGACATATACCCAGTTGTTGCGCGGATGGCCCGTCTCCAGCGTATCTACCCCTGGCTACGTACAGTCTATGGCAATGCGCTGCGGCGTGGAGACTACTACACTTGGCTGCGGGGGGTAGTACAGGATGTAGCACTACACGAGCTCGGTGCTAGCGGCGTCTGGCTTCCGGCCAAGCTCGTGGACAGTGGACCCGGCCAGAAGCTAAGGCTTGTCCAGCAGCTGGGCGGCGCGCCTAAGGTGGCGCAGCTCTTGGGCAATATTGCCTCGCAAGTGTCGCTTTCTCTACTCCAGGCTATCCCGCAGACACTCCTAATCGAGAGTATAAGCCGTAAACCACACCCGCTGACGCGGGACCCGCTACTCCTGGTCCGGCTAGACGCTGCTCGCATAGCTACCAAGCTCATACGGTTTGAAGACCAGCTCTACGCTATAACCGGCGTCAAGAGGCTTCTCCGTAGCGTGAAGCTCAGCCGCAAAGGCATCATAAGAAGTGTTAGGACTGTAGAAGCTGGGGGCTTCCGGCCGGCAGTAGTCAAGAGGTATATAGATATAACGGCAGTGAAGTGGCTCGCAGCCTCCATAGCCTCGTTGCCCCTACCCCGTCCACGGCTCCGCGCGCTTGCGAGGCTAAACGCCGAGTACTATTACAATAGGCTTCTAGAAGAGCGTGGATTCAATGTGCCACAGCCGCTGCTCATAGACCCAAGGCGCCGCCAGGCGGCATACAGCTACATTGAAGGCGTAGATCTCGTGGCTATACTGCAGCGAGAGTCCCTCCCGGAGCCGTACCGTGAGGCAGGCCGGCTGCTAGCCCGTCTGCATAGTAGTGGCGTCGCTCTATGGGATGCCAATCCCAGCAACTTCGTCTACGACGGCAAGAGGCTCTATGTAGTAGACCTCGAGCAAGCACGAGAGATCAATGGCATCCAGGACGCGGCATGGGACGTGGCTGTCGCTTGCTATTACTCCCTCCTGTACGCGCCTCACAATGGGCCCGAGAGAGCCCGCATGATAGCTAGCGGGTACCTAGAGGCTGGCGGGAACAGAGAAGTACTCCTCGAGGCTGCGAAGCACAAGTACATGGTTCCTTTCCTGGCAGCAGTGCCGCCTAACGTGCTCGAGAAGACCCGTAGAGTCATACTCGCAGCCGCTAGCTCCGGGGAGAACTAGCCTTAACCCCCGCAGCTCTGCGGAGTCGGTACTGGGGACAAACAGTGGTCGGCGCTAGGCTGTGCCCCGTCTGCGGCAAGGGCATGTACCGTAGAAAGGCGCTTCTAGAGCACATAAAGCGTGCCCACGGCTGGTACTTCAAGGAGTTCATAGAGCCTAAGGGTAAGGGTGGCGGAGGCGGCGCCAAGAAGAAGAAAGAGAAGTAGCGCCAAGACCGTGCACAGGTCAGCAGCTATAGAGTTTTTAACGCCGTATGGTACCTCTCACTTGCTGTTCCTCTTCTCTTGTATCATGTCCTGCGCATTTCCTTCTGCGGTCTACGTGGCCGATCGCACGAAACGGGTATGTAGCCCAGCTCTAGCTTATAATTTGGCCTCTCCTGCCCAGTATAGCTCTGGCCGGGCTTGCTGGATGAGCTGTGGGTCACGGGGCACGAGCCCCCTAGGTGTCTACAAGAGGCCCCGGAGGCAGTCCTGCCCACAGAGGCCTAGGGGGCGGTGATGCAGCCTCCGGGAATGCGATTGTCGCCTTCGGCTACGCGGGAACTATGATTAGACCCTGGCAACTCACCAGGGGCCAAGCTAATTTAATGCTCTATAATAGTCAACCTCGCTAAACACGAGGGTGCTCCATTCTTGCCAGGCGAGAAGAGCAAGAAGCTCTACGAGGAGGCCCTAAGCCTGTTTCCTGGAGGCGTTAACAGCCCCATACGTGCAGCCGTAAAGCCCTACCCCTTCTACGTTAGCCGGGCCGAAGGCCCCTACCTCTATACGGTCGACGGGGAACGGCTCATTGACTATGTACTAGCCTACGGCCCAATGTTCCTAGGACACCGTCACCCCCGTGTACTAGAAGCCGTCAAGGAGCAGCTGGAGCAAGGCTGGGCCTACGGCACCCCTACTGAGCTAGAGATAAAGCTCGCCAAGAAGATACTCAAGTACTACCATCAAGGTGGCATGGTACGGTTTGTCAATAGCGGCACTGAGGCAACCATGGCGGCCATACGGCTCGCTAGAGGCTACACCGGCCGCAAGTACATAGTAAAGTTCAACGGCTGTTACCATGGTGCCCACGACGCGGTGCTTGTGGGCGCTGGCAGTGCAGCAGCAGAGTACGGTGTCCCCTCGAGCCTAGGTGTGCCCGAGGAAGCGGCAAAACTAACACTGATAGCTCGTTTCAACGATCTAGAGAGCGTAGAGAGGATAATGAAGAAGCATGGCGACCAAGTAGCAGCCATAATAGTTGAGCCGGTTGTCGGCAATGCAGGGGTCATACCGCCTAAGCTCGGGTTCCTAAAGGGTCTAAGAGAGCTAGCCGATCAGTATGGTGCTCTCCTCATAATGGATGAGGTTATCACCGGGTTCCGCCTAGGCCTGGGCGGCGCGCAGGAGTATTATAGTGTACGCGGTGACATAACAACACTCGGAAAGATAGTGGGCGGTGGCTTCCCGATAGGGGTTGTGGCCGGCCCGCGCGAGATAATGGAAAACTTCACACCTAGCGGTAAAGTGTTCAATGCTGGTACGTTCAATGCGCACCCGGTAACTATGGCGGCAGGGCTGGCCACGATAGAAGTGCTCGAAACCGGCGAACCCTACCGGGTAGCCCGCGAAGCAGCATCCAAGCTAGCTAAGACGGTAGAGGACCTAATTAGCCACTACAGTATAAAGGCTACGGTAAACTATGTAGAGAATATGTTTCAGGTGTTCTTTGTAGACGGTGAGGTCGCATCGCCAGAGGATGTTGCCAGAAGCAACCGCGAGATGTATAACAAGCTGCACCAGGAGCTGCTAAGCCGCGGCATCTTCATAGCGCCGAGCCAGATGGAGGCAGTCTTCGCGAGCGCTGCTCATACCGCCGAGGTCGTTGAAGAAACCATAGCGGCACTCGAAGACGCTTTTAAGAGGCTCCGGGAGCAATGAAGATACGAGTAGCGACCCGAGGTAGCAAGCTGAGCCTGGCCCAGACACAGCTCGCGCTCAACGAGATCAAGAAGAGACACCCCGAGGTAGAGTTCGAGCTAGTAATAGTCAAGACACGAGGCGATATACACCAGGACAAGCCCTTCACAATGATAGGCGGTAAGGGGCTATTCGAGAAAGAGGTAAACCTAGCAGTACTAGAAGGCCGGGCAGACATAGCAGTACACAGCCTCAAGGACGTGCCAAGCGAGGTTAGCCCTGGTCTCGTACTCGCAATGACGCCGCCCCGAGCCTCGCCCTTTGACGTGCTCGTCACCCGCGGAAGCCCCAAAACGATATGGGATCTACCAGCCGGCGCAGTGGTTGGCTCGTCGAGCACCCGGCGCGTCGCCATGCTGAAGCGGGTCCGCAGTGACCTCGTGTTCAAGCCGCTCCGCGGCAATGTTGACACGAGGCTGCGCAAACTACAGCAAGGAATGTATGATGCCATAATACTCGCTGAAGCGGGGCTCCAGCGGCTAGGCCTAGACATAGAGTACTGGCGTATACCTCCCGACGTACTGCCCCCGGCGCCGGGCCAGGGAATATTAGGAGTCTACACTCTGTATAACCGCAGCGACATACTACCGCTGCTCGAGGACGCGGCCGACGAAGAAGCCATGACAATGGCTAGGGCTGAGCGCGCCTTCCTAGCGTATGCGGGAGGTGGCTGCTACACCCCGCTGGGAGCATACGCCTGGATAGAAAAAGACACGCTATACATGCGTGCAGCAGTAGCGTCGCCAGACGGTAGTAAGAGGATGGACGTCACAGTGGAGGGCGACCCGGAAAGACCTGCACAGCTCGGCATAGACGCCGCCTTAGAGCTAAGGGCCAAAGCAGCCTCGGCAGGCATCATCCTCTAGCTCTCCTGCTTGGAGATCCTAGAGTCCTAGGAGCGGAGGTGCTAGCCGGTTTTGGCTAGAAGGTGTAGAGGAGGGCACGTATACGTAGTCGGCGCCGGGCCCGGCGACCCCGAGCTCATAACAGTGAAGGGGCTACGTCTCATACAACAAGCAGACGTCATAGTATACGACCGGCTAGTCGCGAAAGAGCTGCTAGGCCACGCTAAGCCCGGGGCAGAGCTGATCTATGCTGGTAAGAAGCCCAGCGCCCATACTATGACCCAGGAGGAGATAAACCAGCTGCTCCTGGAGAAGGCGTGTGAAGGTAAAAAGGTTGTACGCCTCCACGGCGGTGATCCCTACGTCTTTGGGCGCGGCGAAGAGGAGTGCATCTACCTCCGAGAGCACGGAGTAGAATGTGAGGTTGTCCCCGGCCTGACTAGTGCCATTGCAGGCGCAGCCTACGCGGGTATACCGGTCACTAGCCGTGGCATAGCGTCGAGCTTCGCGGTAGCCACGGGCAGGGAGGCTCCCAATAAGGACAGGAAAATGGTGCACTACGGTAAAATAATGAAGACAGTGGACACCCTAGTAGTGGTGATGGGTGTAGGCAACCTAGAGAACATAGTGAAAGAGATGCTAGAGGATGGTGTAGACCCAGACCTCCCCGTAGCAATAGTCGAGAAAGCCACAACTCCAGAACAGCGGGTGGTGACAGGCAGGCTACGAGATATCGTCGAGAAAGCCCGTCAGGTGGGTGTACAGCCCCCAGCGCTCATAATCTTTGGCCACACGGTAGAGCTGAGGGACAAGCTTTGGCGCCTAAGCTAGATAGGCGGCCTCACGTCCTCCTCCTACGCCTGCCCGGCTCAGAGCCCGGCCGGCTCGCCGAGATAGCAGTAGTAGCCCACATTCCCGTGATCGATGTAGAGCCGGTACCTGGGGCAGCCGAGAAAGTGGAGAAAGAACTCGAGAAGAGCGACTGGATAGTATTCACAAGCCCCCGTGCCCCTAGGCTCCTGGCCAGCTTGTTCGAGAAGCTACGTAGGCTACAAACTCAGAGAAGAATCCGAGTAGCAGCGGTCGGGCCCAAGACCCGCCAAGTGCTCGAGCAGTACGGAGTCCGCGTAGACTACGTGCCGAAGGAGTACCGCGGCGCGGTATTAGCAGAAGAGCTAGCATCCTTGTATCCGCGTCGCGTTCTACTACCCCGCTCCGAGAAAGCTGTACCAGACCTAGTCCGCGGCCTAGAGAGACACGGAATAAAGGCCGTGGAGATCCCTCTATATCGAGTCGTTGTCCTAGACCGGATGGCCTCGGCGGCTGCAAGGATAGCCGACATGTTCGACTATGTGGTGTTCACGAGCCCCAGCATAGCTGAGGCCTTCACCAGGCA
>DQVR01000084.1 GCA_015661645.1 Pyrodictium delaneyi | reverse complement strand
TTAGTGACTCCGGTAATCATGTTCTCTATGTGCGAGGCTATAGTGCCCACTAGGGCCTTTACTCTCCGGTTAGCAAAGTACGCCTCTACTATTACTTTCTTACCTTTCTCATCCTCGTCAACCCGTATTATAACGCCACGAGCGTGCGAGAAGTCGCGTGTCAGCTCGCCCTTAGGCCCTCGTACGGTCACGTTCATGCCGTCTATACTTACTTCCACGCCCTCCGGTATAGACACCTCCTCAGCTATGTGTACAAGCTTAGCCATCCTGCCGCACACCCCGTTTCCCTACCGCACAAGGTGCAGCACAGTGCATACGTGTTGTTCGCTGCTACCCCCTACGCGCGGAGGGTTGCCGCAAACCCAGGATGACGGCGCAGGCCTGGACGGTGTTAAAATTAGGTGTCGCCTAGCTAGTAGACGTAGGCTAGCAGTACACCACCGATCTTGTGCTCGAGTGCCTCGCGGTGCGACATTACTCCCTGGCTCGTCGATAGTATCAGTACACCAATGTCCCTGCTAGGTAGGTACTTACGGAGCCAGTCCGGCATCCTTATCAAGTCCTTGTACTTGACAGAGTACCTCGGCTTTATCACGCCAGCCTTGTTTATGCGGCCTAGGAGCCTTACGCGTATCTTACCCCAGCGACCATCATCTATGTACTCGAATTCGCCTATGTAGCCCTCACGCTGCATCACACGAAGTACATTCGCTATCAGCCTCGATGCCGGCATTATGACTACCTCAGGCTTAGCACGCATCTCAGCATTAACTATAGCCGCCATGGCGTTTGCGAGAGTATCGAGCATGACCATGCGTACACCACCCCGCTTGTCCACGTTACATGTATTTGCGGAAGCCTAGACTAACTGCTAGCTCACGGAAACACTGGCGGCAGAGCATCAGTCCATACTTCTTTATCACTGCGTCGTGGCTGCCACAACGCTGACACCTATAGGCGCCCTTACCGTACTTTACCACTCTAGGCGGCCTATACTTCCCCATAACCGCGCACCCCCGGATCTGGATCTACACACTACTTAGGCTCTATAACTACTCCGAACATCTCGTGTAGAAGCACCATGGACTCTTCCTTGGTCACACGATGCCGCCTTGGTATTCTGCTGCGGGCGCGCCTTCTCCTAGCAACCCTATAGCCTGGCCTTTCTATGGTTACTACGACGTCCATACCGAATACGCCTATCTCCGGATCGTAGCGTACACCGGGTATCGTTATGTGCTCCTTAATGCCAAAAGCTACGTTGCCGAACTCGTCAAACTGGCTAGCCTTTAGCTTGTTCCCGACAGCCTGGAACGCTTTACGCAGGAACTCTATCGCTTTTTCGCGACGCAGGGTCACTACCGCTGCTATAGGCTCGCCCTTCCTGATGCCGAAGTCGCGTATAGTCTTCTTGGCCTTGCGGACCGAAGGTTTCTGGCCAGTTAGCATCTCGAGAACACGTATAGCTTTCTGAAGCCTCTCACCCGACTCGCCTACACCTATGTTGACAGTAACCTTGACTAGGCGCGGCTTTAGCATTGGGTTCTGCTCCCAACGCTTCTTGATAGCCTCTATTTCTTCTTGCGATAGCGGCAGTGGGGATACCGGCTGCTGAGCTACCGGTGTGTAGCTAAAGTAGCTCATTTCCACGCACCCTCCGGGAGGCTTATCCAGGGCTCCTCCTCGGGCGGCGCTATTACAAAGACATAGTCGAGGCTAGTCTGGAGCTTCTCCCCACGCACGTCCTCCAACGTGACTATGCTTCCCTTGCGGCCAACGCCACGCTGTATAGACACTATTCTACCCACACGGCCGACGTTGCGGCCGCCAAATACTATGGCGAGGCTACCTACCTCGAGAGGCGCATAGCCTAACAGCTCCTGCTGCGGCACCGTGATCTTCACCGTGCCGAGGGTACGATAGTCCTTGGCCTCGACGGGATTCGCTGGGTCAGAGACGCGTATGAGCACATTACGGCCGTCGTGTAGGTGTAGCTGTACATGGCCTCCCTTAACAGTGGATTTGTCTTCTACACGTCCTAGCTTGAATCCCGCCTCATCCTTAGGTATTGGATGCAGCATGAAGAAGCGCACCGGGTACGGGAGCACCCTATAGGCCTCGCCAGTGTCAACTATTTCCACTACATCCATGAAGCCTACCGGGTACTTGTAGTTCCTCCTAACCCTACCGTCTATCTTAAAGTGGCCCTCAGCTATTAGCTTACGTGCCTCCCGGCCAGTCTTGGCATAGCCTAGTACATCTCTCACGAGTATCAGCAGCGGTATAGACCTCTCGATAGGATGCGGGCCAGGCGACGGCTTTACGGTGAATACTCCCGCACGCTGACGCACTGGCCAAAACTTTGGAGCAGCTAGTGTTCTTAGGTGCCTACGTCCACCCATCCTAGCCATACCATGCCACCCCTAGCGTGGTTCCCATCTGTTACTGGGCCTCAAGCTTCTGGCCCCCTATAGACCCCTCTCCTCCACGGAAGAGAGCGAGTATCTCGCGCTGCTTGCGCTTACGCTCTATTATCTCGCGACGCCGTTTGTCCTCTAGGTTAAGGGACACTATCATTACCTTAGAGGGGTGTATCGGATAGTAGCGTGGCTCACCACGAGCATTGTTTATCGTAACACCCTCTATGAATATCCGCATGCGGCGCAGATCAACGCGCACCACTTTGCCCTTGTGACCCTTAAAGTCGCCCCTCATTACAACGACTTCGTCGCCCACACGTACCGGTAGGCTCCGTATCCCGTACTGTTTGCGGAGTTCTGGGCTAAGGGGCGCCGCCATGAGCTTCTGCCTCTTGTGCAGCGGCGCGTTGAAGAGCGCCTTTCTCTGTTTCCGGGGCTGGCTCGATTTAACCCAGCGCATCCTACTGCACCCATCCCGTCCACGAGTCCATTACAGATGAACTCAACCTGTTAAGGATGATAAACAGTCTAAGGCTATATTATTATACTAGCTATGTTAGCTACTCTTGGCCAGCGCTCGGCAGCCTCACGTGCAACTGGACCACGTATCTCGCTGCCCTTGGGCGCTCCATCCTGGCTTACTATCACTACTGCGTTATCCTCGAAAGCTATCCAGGTGCCGTCAGGCCTACGGTATGGCCTCCTCTGCCTAATCACTATAGCGCGTGTCACCTGCTTTCTCATCTCCGGCGTACCCTTCTTCACTGTCACTACAACCATATCGCCCACAGTCGCCGGCGGTATTCTGCGCAAGCGGCCGTGGTACCCTATAACACCTATTATCATAGCCTCCTTAGCGCCGCTGTTATCGGCTACACGCACGTAACTGCCTACTTGTAGGCCAGCAGGTATATGCCTCCTGGGGCCTGCACCAGCTCCGCCCTTCGGCATAGCAACTCTACACCCCGGACGCTCGGAGAAACACGCTTAGAGTTATTTAAGCGGTAGCAAGAGGCTTCCTTGATACATCTTATTAGCTCATTGGCTTCTTGCCCACTATTCCTAGTACTACGAAATGTACTGTCTTCGCCAGCGGCCTGGTCTCACCTATCACTACAACGTCTCCGGGCTGCGCGTTTATACATGGCGGATTGTGTGCGTGTATCCTACTTCTTCTCTTCTCATACCTCTTGTACTTCCTATCGTAGTACACATACTCGCGCTCGACTACCACCGTGTTCTTCATCTTAGCCTTTATAACGGTTCCAGTTAGCACGAGGCCACGAACCCTCACACTACCATGCCATGGACACTTCGGGTCATTGCATGTCTTCTCGGGTGGGTTGACACCAGGTATACCTACGTTTCTTACCCGCACGGACAAGCCATCCGACCCCCTTGTACCTCTCTAGCCGCCTAAGACGCTCAGGCTGCACTCCCGGTATTTCTTCTCCTCGTACAACAACCCACGTGCCGTCAGGCAGCTGGACTAAAAATATAGCGTTTGCTTTAGAGACCCAAACTGCACTATCAAGGCCTCTCCGGACAAGGAGTCCCCGGCGTGTCTCGAACAGAACAATACCCTCGAGGCCACGGAGCGTAGGATCTGGGTGGAGGAGTACACGTACTCGAAGACCTACAAGTGTGTGGAAAACTATATTCCACTCTGTATGCTTCAAGCCCTGTTGCCCGTCTTGCGCTGCTTTAGCTCCTCTTCACGCATAACAGTTAGTATCCTAGCTATGGTCTTCCTTATGGCGCGTATGGCGCCCGGATTCTCCAGGGTGCCTACTGCTGCCTTTAGACGCAGCTTTACTAGTTCCTCCCGGAGTTCTTCAAGCTTCTTGAGCCTCTCCTCGGGGTTCATTTTGCGTATGTCCTCTGTCTTTATCATATACTTAGCCATAATGCTCCACCCCTACACCTTACTATAGTCTGGGAATTGTACTGGAGTTATGCTCCCTGTTCCTCGGCTTCTCCGGGGCTAGCTTCCTTTAGCTTCTCTGCCTCAGCTGCGCGCTGCCTCTCTAGCTCCTCGCGTACTTCTTCAATGAACTCCTTTGCTTCCTCGGGCTGCTTGACGCGGACGTAGTCGCTGGGCTTAGCAGGCTTAACTATTGTCACCTCTATGCCGAAGACGCCAGGTTTGAGTGTTATGTGCATCACAGCCCTGTCAACCATGTACTCTACCTGGTTACCGGTAGAGTAGACCTTGCCTACGCGCACCTTCTCGTAGCGAGCCCTCTCTGTACGCAGCTTACCGCTAATGATTATCTGCGCACCTATAGCCCCCGCATTCATTATGCGGCGGGCCATAACGTTAGCTACACGGCGGTAGTAGGCGCCTCTCTCAAGGAATACAGCTATCCTGGACGCCACGACGCGGGCATTTAGGTCAGGGTTCTCTACACGACGCACCGTTATCTGTGGGTTCTGTAGACCGAACTGCTGCTCGAAAATGGCAGCTAGCTGGCGTATGGTTTCGCCTCTCCGGCCGATAATCATCGCCGGGCGCTCAGCATCTATAAAGACCTTCGTGCCAAGCGGAAATTGGATTATCTGTACACCAGCGTAGCCCGCACGGTAGAACCGCTTTGCTAGGTACTCGTCTATCTTAGTCTGCGCTATCGCCTTCTTAATGAAGTGCCTCTTTATGAGCACCATGGTTACTCTTCCTCCGCGACTATTATCTCGATATGGCTATACTTCTTGAACCTAGGAGTTGAGCGGCCGAAAGCGCGCGGCATCCACCTCTTGAGAACGCGACCCTTGTGCACAGCTATATGTACAATGCGTAGCTTCTCGGTATCGAGGCCCTTAACTTCGGCATTATTGGCCACGTTTTCTAGCAGCTTGAGCAGGATACGAGCCGCCTTGATCGGGTAGCGTCCTATCGGCCACTTGTACTTAGCGGCAAGCCCGCGGTGATGAGCCTGCTTCCTCGCATATCTGCGGACTGGTATCGGCTCCTCGCCCGCCGCTACACGCTCTAGAAGCTTACGTGCCTCGTCTAGCTTCATACCACGTATGACACGGGCTAGCTCAACTACCTTCTTGTAGGATATCGGCGCATCCCACACCATCGCCTTAGCTGAGCGCTCCTCGTCAACCCGTACCGAGTAATGCCATGTTGGCAACCCGAGGCCCCACCTCTCTTACTACAGCATCCCCCGGGAGCCGCTCATACCTCTGCACGCCTAAATAAGTGAATAGAGTGCGGCTGGCTATAATCTAGGCAACACAGGGGATGAGCGGGCTGACCTGCACAGAGCAGCAGCAGTGAAGAATGCTTCCAATAGGCGACCCCTCTTCTGCGCCTTACAGAAGCTGCCGTGGCCATGTGGCCAGGATTGTGAGCGTGAATGTAATGGGCCGTGACGCCTAGGGGTGGAGCCTCCGCGCGCTCATAGGGCCCCGGGGACGCGGGGCACTCGCGCGGGCCTGCTCCAGGTCTAAAACACACTATAACACGCCCTATCAACCCTTCCCCTATAACTAGGACGAGACAAGCAGGAGTACAACCTACCGCCAGCGGAGGTATAGAACAAGAAGAGCTACGTTTACTAGGTATTGCAGTAAAAGACGCGTTTCGGTATGGCCTGGGCAGGGGCCGGCTAGAGTATGCCTAGCCTAGCAGCTATGTCGCTAGCACTGTACTCCTTAGCCAGCTTAACATAGGCCTTCTTCTCGCCACGCGGCGTTATTAGCGTATTTACCTTTTCCACTTTGACCCCAAACGCCTGCTCAACAGCCCTCCTTATATCATGCTTTGTCGCCTTCCTATCTACTATGAATGTTAGGGTATTTTGCTCCTCTATCAGCCTTAGGGCTTTCTCGCTCTGAACCGGGCGTATTATTATACTCCAGGTGCTCATGCCCATACACCTCTAAGCTTGCAGACTTCTCAAGCTAGTAGTATCCCGTCAAACCTCTTAGAGAGATCAGCCAGTGCAGACTTACTTACAACGGTCAGCCTGCCGGGTACACCGCCAGGGGCAAGCTGCAGCACGTTTACGTGCCATGGGCCTGCCACGTCCACGCCTGGTAGGCTGGCCACCGCTCTTGCTAGAGGCGAGTTGTGGCTGCTCAGTATGAACAGTACACTCCTCGGTGTTATGTACCGCCTACCGCGGCGCTTACCCTTGCCAGCACGTATCCTTGTCCTCTTCTTAGCACGCTCTATGTCTGCCCAAACACCCAGCTTCTCTAGGAGTACGCGCGCCTCGCGCACCTTGGTTATAGAGTGCTCTACCTCGTCGTCTATAACCACCGGAAGAGTCTCTGCTGTGAACCTATGGCCACGTTTCTCTACGAACTCCTTCCTAGCTGTTGCAGCGAGCGCGGAGGCTGTTGCTAGCTTCTTCTCCTTCTTGTTAATCTCCTCGTGTATCTTCTTCTCCACGCGTGGTGGGTGGGCGAGGTGGCCGCCGACAGCCGAGTTTATGAATGCTGCTCGACCCAGGCCAGGGATCCGTGGTACTCTCGCTATGCCGAGGCCTACGCCGAAGCTTCTAGCTGTAGTCCTCTTGCCAGCCATTGGGTCGCGGCCCTTGGGCTGTAGCCTCGCCGTGAACTCGGATAGGAATGCACGCCTTATCAAGTCAACGCGTACTGGTAGCCCATAGACCTTGGGTAGCTCTACCTCGGCAATCTTCTCGCCTGCGGCGTTGAATACTGGGACTACTGGCGGCTTCTCCGCTAGCAGGAACACCATTGAGCCTACTTTGCCCGCCATGCTACCGCACCCCAGAAGTTGTTGCCATGCATGCTACTTAATTGCCTTGTTTGCTCTGTAAGCTAATGTATGTTATCTTTGGCGCTGCTTCTGGCATCCAGCGCGGTCTTACTGGATGGCGGAGCACTATAGGCCTCTTCGGCGTGCCTGGTATGCTGCCTGCTAGTAGCACATAGGTGCCCCTCACTGTACCGTAGTGGAGGAAGCCACCGGCCGGCGTTACCTCCAGACCGTTCTCGCCTATCTTTATGATGCGCTTGTTGTACTCTGTCCTCCTATGGAAGCCCATCTGACCCGGCTGTGGCACCTCGCTCCACGAGAAGGTTGTGGCTGGACCCCTGCTACCTGGACCGCTACGGCTACCCTTACGGTGCTTATGCCACTTTGGCAGCTCCTTAACACCAAACCTCTTTATTACACCCTGGAAGCCCTTACCCTTTGTCACTGCTATTACGTCTACGAATTGACCCTCCTTGAACACGTCCTTTATGCTGAGCGGGTTGCCGACGAGCTTAACAGCGTAGCTAAACCTTTCGTCTACGCTGTTTCCACCACCTATCTTTATCTCTATGAGGTCTGGCTTCTTTTTGCTTAGGCCGCCTACCAGCCTTGGCTGAGTAGCTGCGATAATCCTTACATCGTATACCTTTTCGAGCTTTTCCTCTAGCTTCTTTATAGCCTTCTCGGTATCTGGGAAGCGGAGCCTAGGTATAGCGCGGTATATGTCTACCTTGTAATTCTCTACTACGGTCTCGGGCTGCACCCAGGCCTCGCCTAGGGTGTAGAGGCCTATGTTGGGGTCATAACCATATACACGTACCGCTGTAACTATCATTGGCGGCGTCTCTACCACTGTTACTGGCATGAATATTTCTCTGCCCTGCGTGAGCGAGCCGGGCTCATCGTCTATAACAAATACATGTGTCATACCAGCTTTGTAGCCTAGAAATGCGAGCGGCAAAGGCGTCTCGCTCTGGACTTCGGGCCACGTCTTCACTCTCGGTACTATGCTTGAGGCTCTCTTCCGTGGCCTTACAGCAAGGCTTCCTCTACGAGGCGCATGCTTCTTTCTTGCACCCACTAGACACCACCGCCGTCATGCCGGTACTAGAGTCTACCCCGTCTCGCGTGGGCTTCTCAACTACTAGCTTTTAACCCTAAGCCTTCAATCGGCTAGGACTCTAGGAACATGTTGTAGATTGCCAATGTCGCTGCTACTGCTTCCTCTACACGGACCGTCTGGGTGCCCTGGTGTGGGATAGTGTTGTAGATCCTATCAAACACCTCTTCCACCGAGAAGCCCTCATTGCGGGCTATCTCGTAGAGGCCTCTGTCCGGCGCACCCATGAATATGGCTATGCCTTTCCTAGCAGAAGCTTCTCTAGCATCCCTAGAAGCCTTCTCCGCTGTTAGAACCTCGCCTAGACGGCTAGTAGCTACACGTAGAAGACTTCCAGCGTTGCTCAGTGCACCCTTGAGCCCTCTTACTATGTCCGTCTTGAACCCTGTGTAGACTTTCACTTCACCTGGCTGGAGTATACGCAGCCGTGGAGGCTTTAACGACGTTATTTCAACCAACACTCGTTTGCCTGGCAGCCGTCCAGGCTTCCTACACCTAACATATCTACCTAGGCCGGCATCAAGCAGAACAGTGTTACCCAGATCACGTAGTACCAGCGCTTCACGTACTTCGCCTACCCGCGGCCCACCAACACCATGAGTCGGCAGTTGTAGAGGAGGGAGAACGCCCACGTATCTTAGCTCCGGCTTTCTCGGGTAAAGCCTCTTTTTCAGATACGGGGCAGTAAGCATGTACTCTATTACCTCTTTTATCAATTTAGCATCCTTGTCAACACCCTCTCTGTCGATGTAAACGAGTAGCCTTGTGACACGGAAAACCGCCGATAGCCTTGCAAGGATGCCTATTTTTATAGTCTTCAGTAGTAGGCTATGCTCTGTCGACAAATAGGAAGCTGGCACTGCTATCACTAACTCCTTCCTACGGGCTACCGGAGCGTCACGACGACACATCTCTGCCGTGCCCCTACCGCCGGTTATCACTCCCTTGAAGTGTTTTAGCGCTAAACCAGCGAGACGCAACAGAATCTTGCATAGCTATACGCGCTGCCAACCAAACTAGGAGCAACGCCTTAGAGATGCACAAGAGGCGTGCTGCCATGGAAATAAAAACTGTAGAGGCATTAGGCTAAGCTGCTGCGGCGGGGTTTAACGCTTCTTGCCACGGCGCTGCTGTTTCTGCTGCCTAGCCTGCTTCGCAGCAGCTTTTGTCTCTTCCTTGGTAATGAACAAGCTTGTTCTCTGTCTACCGCCCATACTCTCCACCCGCGCTCGAGCGGTGTAGAGAGCTAGGTACATTACTGCTACGCTTCTCTAGCTTCAGCCTGGCCGGTGACGTGTTTGCCGAGTACTGAGCGGCTAAACGAGTGCTGAGTATCCCCCTTCTGCCGAGGCCACTAGCTAGGAACGAGAATGATGCACTTATTCTATGAGGGGCTCAGACGGGTTCACCTCGTCACAGCAACGCCACGGGCTAGGCGTTTGCACCCCTCATCACAGCCTAGTTGGGGAGCAGCTCCCGATAAATATTGAGCGTACGTTAGCCCTGCACAAGGGCTCGGGGATATGGCGAAGAAAAGACCGGTGTTTAACTGTTTGTTCTGCGAACACTGTTGCTACTTTAGTGAAGAGTATGAAATGCCAGTAGTCTTTCCCTGGGAGAAACGGGAGCTAGAGAAAATAGCCGCCGAGATAGGTGTTAAACTCTACTTCAAACCACTCCAAGCATTTATTGACAGAAACGGCGTATGCACTGTAACTCTTTATAGATGGGAAATACGGGGATTCTGCCCATTTTTCGATAAAGCTAGCAAGCGCTGTAGCATTCATGATGATAAGCCGTTAGCATGCAGGATGTACCCGCTGCTTATAGAAATGCCTTCAGGCAACCTATTGGTCTCCAGTAAGTGTGACTGGATAAAGCAACAGGGACCAGGATTCATAAGACAACTCTCTACAAAGCCAGAGACTATACCAGAGGTATTTCTAGCGGAGTTCGAGGCCGCTAAGAAGGCGTTCATAGAGTTTACAACTATAAACTCCTTCATTGAGAGGCACGGCTTACAGCCGATAAATGTTAATAAGTTAAACAATTGTAATGAGGTCCTTGACATAGATGATTACATGGCGAGGTTCGACTAGCCTTGGGGAGGAAACGGCGTCTCATAAGAGTATTCTTCAACACATACTATGAAGACGTAGCAGAAAGCGTGCTGAACGAACTCAAGAGCCTAGGATACGAAATGAAGCTTACGAATTCAAGGGTTGTCCCGGAGCTGCATTACGTCGAGATAGAGGTAGGGGCCGAGAGCCTAGACCAAGCTATCGAGAAGGTACAGAAGCTGCTCGAAGAGGCTAGAAATAGGTATTCAGGCCGTCTATTCGGAGTCAAAGTGTATGGTGTTGACGCATCATCATAGCGTTTTTGCTCGACATTCTTTACACTTTATCAATTATGATGCTGCTATGTTCTAGCTTCGTATAATCCTGCGCATAACCGGTGCTATATCCTGTGGCGTTTTTATAATATAGAGCCGTGCATATTGTCTAATCTTGTTTAGCATCCTCGTGTCATGCCTTGGGGGCAGGATTATTGTTATCTGCCATCCTCTCTGCCGTAGTTCGCGTAGAATTTCTTCAACAGATCCATCGACAGCTATCGTCTGCTTAAGGTCGCTTATTATAACCATGTGCTGTGGCATTGTGGCCTTGGCTGCCAGGCGTAAAGCGTTAACTATGTCTGTATAGCCTGCGAACTTTGTTGAAAGCACTAGGTCTACTATACGGAGTGGATTTACTCGCTTTAGGTTACTATACATAGTCGCGTTCTCATCGAATATTATTAGCCTCGATATGCTCGCTGCGAGTGCTGAGGCTGCTAGTACTGTGTAGACTGCGTACGGCCTCATACTACCGCTCTTGTCTACTACTACCGTGTACTGCTTTGTAGAGCACTTCGTAGTCCTGACTATGGGATTGGAGCTGAAGCGCACAATGTTCTCTAGAGTCTTGCGCATATGTAGCCGGCCTCGCGTGCTACTAAAGCAGCTCTTGCGTGATAATCTCATGCCGTATCCTGCACGAGCCTCTCTCCATAGACTCTTCATGAGCATTATTGCGTAGCTTCTTATCCTTCTATCGGTGGTACTGTTATATACTGTGTGTAAGAGTTTCAACGCTTCGAGAACGTCCATATTTTTCACAATATTCTTCATAAACGTGTACGAGTCTCCGCGTTCTGCAGCATCAAATAATTGTTTAAGTCTAGCTATTTCTGACTCAACTATATCTGCCAGCTTGCCGTCATATTGACTCCTTATACGGCTCCATCGCTCTGCTGCACGAATGAACTCGTACTCGGCATACTCTAGTGAAGCATCTGTACGCTCAACTAGGCTCTTTAAAAGATAGTTCTTTGCCTCTGCGAGCTTGTTGAGCACATCAAGAGCCTCGTTTGGGCCTCTACCTATGCTGCTTAGTAGCTCTATTTCGCGTCTGTTAAGCATCTCTGTTATTACGCCTCGTCTTGAAGCACGTGCACCTATAGCTTTCAGCGCTATTTCGACAGCCCCATCCTTATTGTGTGAAGATATTTCCACTGCAATGTCAAGGAGTATTTCTCTTCCGAAGTCCTTGGCAGCTCTTTCTGCTAGACGAGGGTTGCGCTCAAGTATGCTGCGTAGATGGTGTCGTGATAGCATGTTTTCTTTTCGAAGTATCTCGTATACGCTTTCAGCATCATTATAGTGTTCTCCCTGGTTAACCTTTTCCTCTATAGACTTCGAGATTATTCGTTTTAGATGCTTGTTTTTACCTGCATAACGGTATAATTTTACAAGCTCGTCTATACTTAGCTCACTGGAGTCTATGTAGTTGAGTAGTTCGTCACCCATCGAGGCGACTATGCCGCCGTGACGAGTTATGTTACGTTTTATCATGTCTCTGACAGCGTCTTTATAGTCTTGGTAACGGTTGGCTAGCTGCTCTATTATCCGGCGCGCCTGGCTACTGGATACTACATACTCCCCTTTGCGCCCTCTGCGTATTATTCCTAGCAGCTTTAACCTGGCATATGCCCCTTGAGTCTTCCCGCTAGTGTAGTTTCTACCTCGTAGTTTTGCTCCGTAATGGAGTCCTAGTATATGTAAGTCTTTCTCTATCTCGTCTTCTATGCGTTTTGCAGAGCTTCGTAACAAACAACGCCGCTTTACTAGATCTTTTACGATTTCACTTACTATGCGTTCTTCATGCGTTCTTTTCGCGTATACAGAGGAGAGGACGAAAGCTATGTCATCCGGAGTAAGCGTTTCAACGCCAGATACAGCTGTGTATAATGCTAGTAACCGTGCTGCCTCAACTATCTCCGCTACTGATACTCTGAGTCCTTTCTTCCTAGCCTCTATTGCCACCTCATATGCTATTTTGCCTAGTTCTTCTCCACTATCCCTACGGGTGTAGACCAAACACTCTCTCGATAGTTTCATCAACTATTTCCTCCTCACCAACGCGTTTATATAGTATTATAGTAGCTGCATCCACTACCTCGTCGACAGTGACCCGTTGCTTACCTCGTAGCTTGGCTAGTCGACCAGCTATTCGTGCCCATAGTACTGTGTCTGCTGGACCTGGCTTATATGCTGCTTTTTGGCGAAGAATGCCAACCACTTGAATCATCGCTTCTAATATTTTCGGATCTAACTCAACATCTATATCATATCTTAACTTTACTATTTCTGCTTCAACATCAGGAGGCGGATAACTGAACGATACCCTTACTACCCTTCTAAGAAATGCATCACTTAGCTCACTTTGTGCATAGTCTTCGGGATTACTAGTAAATATTACTTGGAATCCTTCACCTTTTGCACGAAATACCCTGCGCAGCTCCGGAACAATTATACGACGCTTATCTATTATGTCTAGGAGCATGTTTTGGAATTCTTCGTTACTTCTCCTTATCTCGTCTACAAGTACCCCTGTATCAAGTATTAACGCTGCAAGAAGAGGTCGTGGTATGAAGCTTTTCTCATTAAAGCCGTATCTTAACGCCATTAAGGGATGGAAATCACCTATAACCCTATACTCATCGTAATTCTCGCTACAAGGTATTATTAGAGCTGGCTTTCCAGCCCACAGTGATAGTATGGCTTCGCCTATTTCGGTCTTTCCTGTACCTGGAGGCCCCTCAAAGAGCACAGGACGTCCTGCAAGAAAAGCCGCTACAACTAGCGTGACGAGTTTTTTGTCGACAAGAAGCCTATACTCTCTTCTCAGCATCTTTATCATTTTATCTACATTTCTCACTGGTTTCCTTTTATGCTTCTCTACAACCTCAGCATAAATACTAATAACCTTCTTCTCAATACTCTCATGCATTTCATTACAATCTTTTTGACAGTGCACATGAGCTATTCCTTCAATTATTGTTTCTATATCCTTTCCTTTATCCACTTTGCTTACGTCCATTTTTGCACCCT
>DQVR01000086.1 GCA_015661645.1 Pyrodictium delaneyi | reverse complement strand
TTGTTGAGCACATGAAGGTTAGGGTTTCCGATGTCGATGCGCCAGTGGAGAGCATGAGCGGCGGCAATATGCAGCGGTTTATAGTGGGAAGGGAGCTCTCTAAGAAGCCCTCACTGGTCCTCGCTATGAACCCTACCAGTGGCCTTGACGTTGACGCCGCGGAGAAGGTACGGGGCCTGCTTGCAGAGGCCGCTGACTCCGGGACAGGTGTGCTACTGATATCAGAGGATCTAGACGAGCTGCTAGAGGTGGCTGATCGTATAGTAGTCATGTCTAAGGGCCGGGTGACCCTCGTGGAGGAGAAGCCGTTTAACGTAGAAGAGATAGCCGCAGCCATGACGGGGGTTAACCCTTTAGCCCCCACCACCGGTTGTTCCTAGGTCCGAGAACACCTGGGGGACGCCTCCACCGAGTGGGGCGTACGCCCCAGAGCCTTGTGCTTCTGTGAGGTGGAGGCGGGGCTTCCCGCCCTGCGGGTCCTCACCTTTCTATCCTTTATGGTCTGCCGCAAGCTGAGTACAATGGCTCCCGGAACAGCGTCTAGGTTTAAGACTGGGGCTGTCTCCCGCTTCACCGCGAGCCTGAAGGCCAGGTGCCAGGGGCTTGTCCATGGCCCCCGGCTATGGGATGCCTAAAGGCGCCAATTGCCGTAGGCTATCCCGGTGAATGCTCTCCGGGTTACAGCCGTGGCGAGGGTGCAGGGTTGAGGGTAGCACTTGAGCCGCGGGGCCCCGCTGAAAAAAAGAATCCCCTTCTCTATGGGCTTGTTGGGCTCGCGGCTGGCTTCGCCTTGTCAGTCCTACTTGGTGCTCTCACTCCGGTGGGTGTTACTGGTGTTGCGCATGCGCTCTACGTTAACTTGTCCGAGCTCCGGTTCTGGCTCCTGTCCCTGCCCTACTTTGCCCCCATAGCCGCATCGGCTGCCGGGCTTGTGCTGGCCTACAGGGCTGGCTTCATAACCATAGGCTCCGAGGGACAAGTTATCCTCGGCGCTGTGGTCGCCTATGGCCTCTTATACTTCATACTGCCTCAGCAGTACCCCGCGCTAGCGCTGGCTGCAGCCATGGCCGCTGCTGCTCTCGCAGGAGCACTCTACGGCCTAGTTGTCGGTGTCCTAAGGGTCTACCTCGGTGCCAACGAGACGCTTGTGAGCCTTATGCTCAACTACACAGCAGTGGCCCTAGTAAACTACCTGGTTGCTGGGCCCTGGCAATCGGGGCCTTTCACCCGCACAGAGCCGCTACCAGACAGGTTCTGGATAAGCGGGCTAGTCTCAGCAATAATTACCACTGTCTTCATAGCGTTGCTTGAGGCTCTGTATATGTACACGCGGCTCGGCATAGCAGTGGACTCCATAAGCCGGGCTAGGCGCGCCGCCGAGACATACGGCGTAGATCCGAGCAGGGCCATCCTCGTGGTGGCTGCCCTCGCAGGAGCGGCTGCTGGGCTCGGAGGCGGTCTCTACATGGCTGCTGAGCAGCACCAGCTGCTCAGCCTCGGCAAGCAAGGCCTAGGCTACGGCTATATGGGTATCCTTGCCGCATGGCTTGCTGGCCTCCGACCCATCGCCACTATAGCTGCTGGCCTCCTCATCACGCTCCTATACAACATGTTTGTAAGCCTCCAGCTGCAAGGCATACCCGCCAGCTTCGTGCTTGCCTTTGAGGCCGTCATAGTCCTCTCCGTGTTAGCCTCTACAACACTGTCGAGGTACCGGGTGGTGATACGCCATGGTTGACGTTACTGCTATACTCCTACAGGGCATACCGGAAGCTACTGTACTAGCACTCGCAGCGCTCGGAGAGCTAGTGCTCGAAAGATCAGGGCTGATAAACCTGGGGCTTGAGGGCATGCTGTACTTTGGCTCAGCACTAGCAGCCTACGTGGCAGTATCTACCGGCTCTCTTGTAGCCGGCTTCGCGGCCGGGATGCTGGCTGGTATTCTCCTGGCCATCGTCTATATTCTCCTAGTTGTAGGGCTCAAGGCAGACCAGGCTGTGACTGGGCTAGCGCTCGTCTTCCTCGGCATAGGGCTCGGCGACGTTATGGGCTCTGCGACACAAGGTGCCCTAGCCCCAGCGCTCTCGGGGCTAGGAGAGAGCCTAGTAGCATTCACCGTGCTAGTACCGCTCCCAGCCATACTCTACGCCATCTTGTACCGGTCGTGGCGCGGCTACGCGTTGAGAAGCCTCGGCGAAGACGAGGATGCTGCAAGGATGCTAGGAGTAAACGTGACGGCTACACGCATACTCGCTGCACTCGTAGCCGGTGCAGCTGCTGGCGCAGCTGGCGCGTTTTTCCTAATGGGGCCGTCTAACGGGCGCTGGAGCGCTGGACGCGCTATAGGCTGGGGCTGGCTCGCACTCGGCACTGTTATACTCGGCTACTGGCACCCGGTAGGCGTTGTGGCTGCTGCTTACCTCCTCGGCGTATTGTATGCTGTTACACCACTGCTCCAGGGACTCGGTGTACACGCAGCACTAGCCGATGCTGTGCCCTACATCGTGGTCGTAACCGCACTTACACTGATATCATGGATGTACGAACGAGTGGGCGTAAAGCCGCCGGCAGCTGTGTGGCGGCGTTAGCCGATAGAGCTAGCGGGTAGCCTGTCACGTGCTCTACTGAGCCTTGCAGCTATTTCTCCTAGCCTCTTTAGGTGCTCCTCAAGCGGGACCAGGGAGCCCGCAGACATGTCGAGCGTGTAGAACTCTACACTCTCTACGCCGGAGTACCTCCTTATGAGCGTCTGGAGGTGTGGAGCATAGATGGATGCCTGGAGGGGCGGTACTACTACCCATACTGCGTACCCCATAGCTAGCCTATCCCTTATGACTGATGAGAGCCTGGTAGTAGGATTCCCTGTGCCGTAGAGCGTCTCTACCTCAATAGCGAGCTTGTTGTACCAGCTTCTCCTTGCCAATACGTCTACCGCAATAGTGCTGGACATCCGTTGTTCAACGTCTATGCTAGACTCGTCGAAGCCTGCTTCTACGAGGTAGCCCAGCACAGCCATCTTGAACGCGTAGTGTATGAAGCCCTCATCCGGCTTAGCCTCCTCCTCATCCACTGCCGGCCTTGCTAGGAGTGCAAGTGTAGGATCACTAGCCACGGACTCGAGGTAGCTATAGTACCTATGCTCGGCCATTGTCACAGCATCTACGAGGCTTGAGGCTCCCCGTATATCGTCGTATTCTACCCCGTACATGGCGGCAACAAGCTCGAATACAGCGTCATCCTCCGCTATGCCCAGCTCTAGAGGAGGAGGCAGCCGGGTGTAGAGGAGGCCGCGGCTAGCTATGCGTGGCTCCCATAGCCTCTGTATGCTCTGGAGCATGTACTGCGACGCGTAGAGCACGAGGAACCCGAACCCCTGCGCATATGCTTCCCTTGCACGGTCCTCTAGGCTCATAGCCACACGCGAGCTGGCCGTTATCCTCTCGGCCTCAGCATCACCGCTGCCAAGCTGGTCCAGGTCTATTACATATATCGCTGTACCTGCACGCATCATGGCAAGCTGGTACTCTGTGAGCCGCCTGGCCACGTGCTGTGCATACAGTGGCGCTCTCCACGAGATACGGTATATCTCGCGGAGGATGCGTTTGAGCAGCTCTATGTAGTCGTAGCGCTGGTCTATAGGCTTGCGTGCGAGTACGAGGAACGGTCTTTCGCTGTAGACCCGCAGCCTTGAGGTACCGAATAGGGCCTCAAGAGGGTCCACACTGATTTCTGGAAGTATTGTCTCTAGGTTCTGTAGGGCAGACTCAGTAGGCTGGACAACCTTTATCCGTAGGTGCTTGAGGGATGGCCTGCGGGGCTGCGGCTGGTTTCTATTAATGTTTTCTAGCCCTATACTGGGCGTTGGAAACGTCCTAACGGTGGACGATCCGCGGGAGATACTAGCTCCCGCTGTGTCTACGTTTGCTGCCTCTAGCTTTACCCCTACAATGTCATCTCCCGTTATTCTACCCTCCTGCTCCATGGCTGCAGTCTCTCCCCGAAACCTATTCTACTAGCTCTACTAGCTGGGGCCTACGGTGCTACTACGAATAAACGTATGAGGACAGCTACTACTATGGATAAAGGCATTGTGAAGCCTATAGCTCTTGCTACGAGTTTCTCGTCTAGGCCATAGGTTATCGCGAACACTATGTTCATTGTGGCTGGCGGCATGCACGCCTCTATGAGTGCGCCCGCCAGCCATACACCCTCAAGGCCTAGTGCGATAGACGCTCCGACCGCTAGGAGGGGCTCTACTATGAGGCGCCAAGCCGCGATAACAAGTGTCGGCCGGTCGACCGCTAGCCCCGAGACAGCTAGGACTGCTCCAACTAGATAGAAGCTGGATATCGTTAATTCAGCCGCCATGCGCCCGAGTATCTCTAGGAGAGCATATACCGGACCACAATCACTAGGTAGTAGAGTCCTGAGCGCTATACCCGCTACTAGAGCGTAAAAAGGCGGGAACCGCGACAGACTGCGGGTTATCCGCTTTACCGTGTCTTCTTCGGTTTCTTTCTCACTATACATGCCCACGACTATCGGTACCGCTATAACACTTATTATATTGACTATCGCCGAGTAGAGGGCTGCCGGGCCAGCGTCGCCGTATAGGATCAACATGAGCGGTATTGGCAGGAATGCCGAGTTGTGTATGCCTGCAGCTAGTATCGCGGCGCCTATGCCAGAGGCTGGCAGTTCTCGTAGGAGACGCGGTATGCCTACCACTGCTGTTACTAGGGAGCCTACAACACTCACAACAACCAGCATTGTATACTTGATAGCCGTCGCGGGGTCTACCGTATAGACCTTGTGGAGAAGTATGAAGGGGAGAGAGAACCAGAGTAAGAGCCTCGAGATAGCCTTCGAGAGTCTGCCTGCATCCTCCGAGTAGCCCGTGTAGAGCCCTATAGCGAATAGCACCGCTGCTGTTACTACCCTAGCCACCGCATAGTCAGCTAAGGTATCAGCACCTCCGCCCCCGCATTTGCACTCTGAAGCCGCTTGGCAACTGGTAGAGGGGACTGAACTAGCTATTCCTCGTTGCCAGACCAGCTGCTAGCTCTCTAATGACTCTCCGGATGTACGCCCCCTTAGCTTCCCCTAGCGTCCTCCTTGTTAGGCGACAGAAGCTACACTCATTGCCAGCGCTTAGGAGGCCGCAGCTCTGGCACTGCTGTATATCCCAGTCTTCTATACCCGCTATCTTCTTGTATAGCTCTATGTTGGATTCAAGCCTGCGTATATAGTTTATCTTCATTCCTGGATGCTCTTCTTCTACTCTGTTCATAAACTCTTTTACGCGCTCCTCTATTGGTGTCACAGGTCTAAAGGGGCACTCTTCGTGGAGGAATGGCGTGGAAGACAATATCGCGTAGAGCAGGGACTCTTTCTCGGTCACCTCGTAGAGTGGGCGAAGTCTCGCCACTGCTAAGCTATCAATGCTCTCGGTTGATGGGCCCAGCTTGGCTATAGCTGCAAGGTCTTGGTTTAGAAACATCTTAACAGTATAGGCTATAATGTCGTCAGCATTGTGACCCATAGCCACGTAGTCGGCGCCAAGCTCTACTGCAGCCGCGTTTATGACGTAGCGTTTTATGAGACCACAGACACTGCATACTGGTCTCCGCGCACGCCTAGCTATGGCTTGTACAGGGGCACCAAGAACTTCTTCTAAGTCTAGCACTATACAAGGTATATTGTTTACCCTGCATGCCTCTTCTGCTGCTTCGCGGCTTTTCCTAGAGTAGGGGCCGAAACCGAGAACAAGGTGTAGCCCCACTACTTCGACACCATTGCTTTTTGTTATCCTAGCTAGCGCTGTCAGCATTGCAGCGCTATCTTTACCGCCGGATACCGCAGCTAGTAGACGCGCTCCTCTACGGAGAGCGCCAGCCCGGCGGAGAACCCGCTCCACCTTACGCTCTATGAACTCCATAAAGTGTCTGGAGCATAGAGTTAGTCTGGCATAAGGGACGCGCGCTACAGCCGGCGCCCCACATATACTGCATTTAGCCGCCGCTCGCCGCCCTGTAAAGTGTGACATTGTCGCCGTCCTCCAGCTGCTCATCCTCTAGGAGCGGCCGCCCATCCTTCACCACTATAACACCTTCCGTTGCATAGCCTAGCTTATGTACTAGCTCTCTAACCTTGCCGGTCTCGAGTTCGACGGTCGTTATGCGGTGCTCGGGAAGTATTAGCACCGAGACTTTAACCCCCATGGCTTTACGCCCCGCATAACCTCGGCAGCGTGTAGCACACTGGCAGGCGAGGGCCAGTGGAGCGGAGCGACAGCGTCCGTTCAACTGCTACAGCGGTCCTCCCCCTTATAGTGGCGAACGCTGCTCGTGGCCTGGTCATACCCGTGTACAGCGCCTATAGCTCCACGATGCTAGCTCTACAAGGATATAGCGGCTTGGAGATAGGAGCCGGGTTGTCGCTGGCCAAGCTTCTAGAAGTGCTTGGTTTTCCACTAGCAGGCGTGCTCACCGACCGAGGATTCTACAGGGCCCTTATTGGCCTGTCAGTGGCCTTAGTCGGGCTTGCCGGGCTGATTGTATGGCTTAGACCCGACATAGTAGGCGTAGTAGCGGCATACGCGCTTATGAGCCTCTCGCTATCGCTATGGGTGCCTTCACGCAATCGGGCAATGGCCGCTCTTCTGCCCTTTGCGCTCCGGGGACGCGGGATAGCCCTAGTGAGCATAGCGTTTAACTTCTCCCGGATTGTCGGCCCCCTAATATTCGCCTACTATTTTGCCGGCAAGGGTGCTAGGCAGTACCAGCTCGGTTTCCTTACCATGGGCGTCCCGTCGCTGGTATCGGCCATACTTGCCTACACTATGCTCAGAAGCAGGCTAGACTCGTTACGCGGGAGACGGGTGTCACTAGCCGCACTCCTATCATCTCCTAATAGTGGGCTTCGACTGCTCTACCTGTACGCGGTACTGTCCAGGGCTAGCACCGGAGCGTGGATGGCTCTCATGGGTGCTGTACTGGTGAGTGGCTTAGGTCTGCCAGAGGAGGCTCCAGGCGTCTATACATCGATTACCGCTGCCTCGTGGCTGCTGATAGGCTACTTCTCCGGCTCGCTAGCAGACCGTATCGGTATGCGTGCTAGCCTACTTCTAGCCGAGGCAGCGTTCACAACTTCGCTCCTCATAGTATCGCTTATACCTTTCCTAGGCAGTGCATGGATGCTAGCTATAGTCTTCGCTGCCGTGCTGGAGGCGTTCGCATTTAGCACCTATGTATCAGCCTTAAACAAGCTACTTACAACAGCCAAACACGTAGGGGTTGAAACCGGGAGGCTAAACATGTTTGTGAGCATTGCATCGATGCTAGGAGTCTACATGGCCGGCCACGCCTACGAATACTCCCCGCTCCTGGTGCCAGGCACAGCACTAGCGCTCCACCTACTGGCTCTTCTACCACTCCAGAAGATGAAGGTTATGAAAGACATCGCTTAGGCTCTACAGGATCTGGTGATCCTATCAGTACACACAAGTGTACAAATTGAAGTAAGTTACATAGTTACATACATAAGGGTGCTGTACACAAGTTGCTATAGTTATAGTCACACTAAGTGTGACTCGTCGGGTGGGCTACCAGCGAGCTTACCTACCGTATAGTCTCTGCATGGCCCTGGCTAGGTCGCTTATACTGTGCACTTTGCCGGTGCCAGCGCGATCGGCCTCTTGGAGTATCCGTATGGCCTCGTTGGCCACCATTATAGCTTCCCGGACGCCAGCATCTGGCGTGAACTCGTCTGTTGCCCTGTTAGCGATGACTGCGCAGACACAGCCCGCTCTGAGCCCGTAGAGTCCTGCAAGCGTGAAGAGCGTGGCTGCCTCCATTTCGAAGCTTAGCACCCCCATGCGTCTGAGGTCTTCTATCCGCCTACGGCTCTCGCTCCACTCGTAGCCTCGGTAGCCAGGCCGGCTCTGGCCTAGGTGAAACGTAGCTGTGGAAGCCACCACGCCGACACGGTAGTCTACGCCCAGCCTATTCGCCGCCTCTACAAGGGCTAGCACGGCCTCAGGGCTGGCTGCTGCGGGGTACTCGGGCGGAGCATACTCGTGGCTCGCACCATCATAGCGTACCGCTGCTGACGCTATGATTATGCTCCCCACCTTTATGCCGGGCTGTATAGCGCCGGTCGTACCCACTCTTATCATGGTATGGACGCCTATCCGGGCTAGCTCCTCTATCGCTATGGCCGTCGATGGGCCTCCTATTCCGGTGCTAACTGCCGCTATCTCTGCACCACGGTATACTCCACGGGCGCTACGGTACTCACGGTGGTAGGCTACCTCGTGTGCCTCATCCCACGTCTCCATTATCTGGTCTATGCGGCCGGGATCGCCGGGTAGGAGCACGTAGGGCGGTATATCTCCCAGCCCGAGCATTATGTGGTACATCTTACCCTGGACTGTGGGCGCATGCGCCGGGCCTGTTTCCCCATGCATACCTGGTTCAAACCCCCGGGACTATAGGTACTGCTGGGGCAGAATCCTCTAAGGGTTTGCCGAGAGGCTAGATTGCACGGCTGCGCAGTGCACAGGGAATGGTAGGCTATGGCCAGAGCGGACATCGGGGAGGAGTATCAGAGGCTCGTGGAGGAGATACGGAGTTGCACAAAATGCAGACTCTATAAGACTAGGCGCAACCCCGTACCTGGCGAAGGCCCGATAACCGCACGCGTCATGGTTGTGGGCGAGGCGCCGGGCCGGAACGAGGACCTACAGGGGAGACCCTTTGTTGGAGCCGCTGGCCAGCTTCTAACCAGGCTCCTAGAGCTGGCAGGCCTACGGAGGGAGGAGGTCTACATCACTAACATAGTCAAGTGCCGCCCACCAGGGAACCGGGACCCCCAGGAGGACGAGGTCGAAGCCTGTCTTCCCTACTTGCTGCGCCAAATCCAGCTGATAAGACCGCGCCTCATAATAGCAGTGGGCAGACATGCTGCTAAAAGGCTTCTAGAGCTGGCGGGGCACCGCTGGCAGAGTATGAGCGCCCAGCACGGCAAGGTGTATCAAGGCTCCATAGCAGGCGTTGAACTCATGATAGCTGTCACGTACCATCCCGCTGCCGCATTGTACAAACCTCCTCTGCGTGAGAGACTTGAGGAGGACTTCCGTGGCCCCATAGCCAGGGCTGTAGCCAAGATAAAGGCCGAGCAAGGGGAGGAAAGGGGATGCGCTGGCTCGACAACGAGGGGCTCTGCGAAGCAGCCCACCTTGCTAGACTTCCTCGGCCCTAGCCCGCCGCGAGACGAGAACTAGGCTATACCCTATGAGCGCTATTAGTGCTGCCTCAGCGGCTATCCCTGCTAGGTAGTAGTTGCTCCACTGTAGGGACGCATGTGCTGTCGGGGGCTGGGCGGCTTCGGTGGTCAACGCCGTAATTGCCAGGGGGTGTAGCAGCCATACAGCTGTATCTACTTCTAGGCTTTCCTGTATGAAGGGATCTCCGAGCACGGTTTCCACGTAGCTGCCGTAGCCTAATGCATACTCGAGAAGTAGCGATGCAGGGAGGCTAGGGCCTATTACCCAACTTAGCTTCTCAAGGAATGCTATATGCCTCTCTATGCACGCCGGCGGGAGGCCGGAGCCGTGGGCTAGCGACTCCTCAAGGGAGGAGACGACGTAGAGAGCTAGCCCCAGCGCTAGAGGGTAGTTGTCTTCTTCAAGGCTTTTCCGGGCATCATTAATCCATGCCGAGATGTCCCTGTCATCCGGCATTGGTATGTGGAATACAACGTGACCAACTATACTCCTTATATAGTTGTATGATAGCTGCATATAGTCTACGAAGAATTGGGCTACACTACCCAGTAGGCTACATGGAACCCTGGGGCCGAAGTCGGGGTCTGCTAGGCGAGCCCACGACTCCGCGGAAAGCGCGCGTAGCAATGCAAGGGTCTTTACGTCAGGTTTTGTGGAGTCCGCAGCATGTTCTGCGAGATAGAGCCGTACAGAGGCTGCTGCGAGCGCCTCATAGCCCCAGAGCCCGCATACACTTCTTCCGTTGAACTCTTGTAGGCGTGTCTTTACCGTGCTGCTAGCATTCGCCAGCACTGCGTCAAGGCTTAACCCTATCTTCTCTTCAAGGTAGTCAAACCCGTGTTGACCCGCAATGCTCGATGCAGCTATATACAGTGCCATGAACGCTATACTGGCTGCACTGTAGGGGCTTTTGTCTAGAGCCTCTCGGGCCTCATCGAGCAGCGCCACAACTGCGCGGCGAGTATCATTCCTAGGTATCTCGTCGAGGAGGGCAGTGGCCTTCTCTATAAAGAGCTGGGCATGGTGGCTAAACTCCGCCTCTTTCTCCCGAATGGGCTCAGGTGGCTGTATTTGGGGCTTCTCCGGGATCAGGGCCGACACGTAGCTGCTAGAGAGGCGCGATGCTGCCTCCTCGAAGGTGCACACGCCTTCCACGTTTATACCGTTAGATATGCCGTTAGATATGTTACCTGCCTCGCTTAGCGGCACCAACACCCTCTTGTAGCCAGCAGACTTGGCTGCCGTCACCTTGTCGCTGACGCCCGCCACTGGTAATATGAACCCGGTTAGCGAGACCATCCCAGTCATCGTGGTGTCGGTGTCGGGGAGCAGCCCGTGGAGGGCGAGCAGGAAGGATGCCGCCATGAAGCCGCTGGCGCTAGGCCCACCAACGGGGGTATCGGTCTCGAACTCTACGCGAACGTCGAAGAGCTCCGGGTTTATCCCGTCCACTATGCTAGCTAGGTAGAATGCTATGCGTGTCGAGAGAGCTGTACTCTCCTCTACGAGGTCTTTGGGCTCGACAGTTACGCGGCCGCTACCAGGCGAGGTTACAGAGAGCCACGCGTCAACGACGATACCGTTGCCTGTGGCACCATCCACAGCGAGAAGACCCAGCTTTATTCTAGCACTGTACCCGGAGAGCGCCGGCTGGGAATAGACGCCGATTAGTATGAGCAACAAGAGAGCAACAGCCGAGAAGGCCCTGGTGGAGCGAGCCCTTCTGGCCATTCACTCCTCCCCTTCGTCTACCCGTGGCTTGTATAGTGGCTAGCTGCTACACACTTTATGCCCTTCCTAGGCGCCTCTACCCCTAAATAGCGCTACTAGCATAAGGCTATGGAGAGGAGTGCCCATCCACATAGGGGTGGTACACGGCTACACCTCGTCTCGGCGTCTATCTGGGCGCCTCCTCCCGGGGGAGCGTACTATGTCCGAGAAGCCTCGACTTGAGGAGCTACGCGAGCTCCTGGAGCGCGAGATAGCTGAGCTAGAAGCCCGGTTACAGCTCTACCAACAACTTCTAGCACTGCTCGAAGAGTGCGCTGCAGGAGCCATACCTACTGGCCGGGGGGCGCGCCGTGGCAAAGAGTTCCGGTCTCGGGATGGGCGCGTAGCTGCGAGGCTGGTCGCCACGAGGGACACTATTAGGTTGAACTTTACTCGCCCCGTCCCCGAGCAACACCCCTACGTGAGGTACATGCTTACTGCTCTCGAGAGGTTGGCGGCCGACTACGAGGGTCTCGAGTACACTGTTGAGAGGGACGATGAGGGGAAAGTAGCCTCGGTCATAGTGACCGGTGTCACCAGGGATACCGAGGACGAGGTTTACGCGGTGCTAGAGTTCGCGGCCAAGAAGGTCTCAGAGCTGCCTCTACGCTAGGGCTCTACATGGACGTCTACTACTACTTGGCTGCGCCTAGGCCCTACTGTCCGTACGACGCGGCTGAGTTCTACACGGTATCTTACTCCTAGCCCGTCTAGCCTGTTGGCGAGTATCTCTACTGCCTTCCTCTTGGGGTCAACACTCTTCTCTGTGAAGACGTGCAGGTACACGTGAAGCCAGCCTCTGCCGCGGAGCCCCTTCAAGGCGTACGGGAGGTGTTCCAGTGCTAGCTCGGGCAGCGGCATCAGTATTCTATCGGCTGTTGATTGCAGCTGTTTCTCCACTACCTCGGCTGCGTCGCCGAGTATTGGGACCACTATTCCTTCTAGCTTATTGAGCCTCACATTCTCTACCATCATCTTGTAGGCCTCGGGGTTTATGTCTATACTGTACAACTTGGCGGGCTTGGAGTGCCTAGCTATTATTATCGAGAATAGCCCTGCGCCCGCATACATGTTTATCACGGTTTCGCCGGGCTTCACGAGGCGCGCGATACGCTGGTGCTCGTACGAGAGCCGCGGCGATATGTATACTCTCGTTATGTCTATCTTGAAGCTGCAGCCATACTCCCGGTATATTGTCCAGCTTCTCTTCTCGCCTGCTAGGTGCGTGTAGCTCCGGAGCCTATACTCCCCCTCGACCGGGCTAGAGGCTACCCATACACTCCTGACGTAGGGCAGCCTCCTTAGCAGCGCCTCGGCGAGTGGCCTCAGCTCGTCTATATTCACGCCGAAGGGCTTACGTATGACTGCTATGTCGCCTATAATTTCTATTCTTTTCCAGAATCTGTCAGCCTTCTCGGGGCCGTAGACCTCGGCCGCTATTTCTCTCAGAAGTCTTCTCTTAGCCATGCCGGCCAGCCTCTCTCCACAGTGCTAGACACTCTACAAGGCTGCTGTGCGCGTCATAGTCTATGCTGCAGCGGCCACTAGCGGCCACCGAACAGACCACCTTGAGAGCCCTCCGCCAGAGTGGTTGTAGTAGCCTCGCAGCCCTTGTAAGGAGGTATTGTGCCTCTAGCTCCCTTCTTAGCATAGCCCAGGTTTCCAGCAGTAGCCTTTTCTCACCCTTCTCCAGGAGGACTGCTAACGGTCTCGCTAGAATGGATACTGCGTAGAGGCCTCCACCAGTGAACGGTTTCGATGCACACAACACGTCGCCTATACCAGCAAGCTTCCCGGCCAGAGGATGCCGTGCCGGTGGCCCCTCGACTATACGGCCACCGCGGTGGCTAACTATGCCTGATACGTGTACTACTCCCATTCTGTCCAGCCGCTGCATTAGCACGGCAAGCCTCTCTACAGCATAATCGCCTCCAACGCCTATGAGTGCCTCCCGACCGCCACGAAGAGGGATGACCCATGCAAAGAACTGCGGCGCAACACGCCAGCCATGTATTGTGTAGAAAGCGTCGTCGGAAACCCGTGCTGCGAGCCTAACGCGTACCTCGAAGCCAGGGAGGTACCTACAATTCCTCGCTCCGAAGACCGCTGCTACGCTGGGGTTAGCGCCTAGTGCCGCAACAACCCATTCCCCGCAGACTCGGCGGCCGTCGTGTAGCTGTATGCACCCGTCGGTCTGCAGCGCAGTTGCTTTCACCCTGTAGGCTATCCGGTGACCGTGGCTCTCAACGCGCCGTGCCAGGAGTTCCTCGAGGAGTGGTCTTGAAAGCCGCACTGCTAGAGGAGAACCCGATATACGGCATATCTCCTGGAGCTTGTCATCTAGGAATACAGCCTCGTTGTAGGCTTCCGTTACGGCTTCGGGGATGCCGAACCTCCTAGCAGTTGCTGGGCTCACAAGCCCGGTACAGTGCGGAGGCCACCCGGGCCTACTCGACGCCTCGATTACTAAGGCTTCAGCCTCACTGAGGTTTAGCGCTGTTAGCAGTCCTGCTGGCCCAGCCCCTACGATTACTACTTGTCTGCGGTCAACCAAGGCTAAACTCATCACCGCTACCCTGCGGGTCAGCTCCGCCTGAGCCTATCATCCCGCACCATACACTAGGCTATTTTGTTAGTAAGTGCTAGACAGTTCCAGTAAAGTGGCCCGTTCCTCGCCTAGTCTGTAAGAGCCCCGATGCTTTAATAAATCCGGCCCAGCACTACCAAAGTAATGGATGCCGGGGTGGCCGAGCGGTCGAAGGCGGCGGGCTGCAGTGATCCCGTAGGCTATCCGCCCATCGCGTAGAGACCCGTTGATCCCGGGTTCAAATCCCGGCCCCGGCTCCATTACCAAATACTGGTGTCCACTCTCCCCCTCGCTCACTTGGGTCATTGTGCTGTAGACCTTCTCCCTCCAAGCCTTCCCCTCATTAGGGGCTAGTCTATACAGCTATACTAGGGGTGCTAGGGTAGTTGCCTAAGGCCGAAGAGTTGAGAAGCTTTGTCGAGCCTATAGCTAGGAGGCGTGGCTACGCACTCCGCGTAGAAGGAGAGATTCTCAAAGTTAAGCACCCCGATGCTCCGTTCTACATAGAGGTTAGGCCTGTAAGCAGCGGCGTGCTCGTGAAAGTCGGGTATGAGGGGCTCCGGGACTACGTTAGGGACCTAGTCGACACAGAGGATGATCCACGAGCATTTATGGAGGACCTTCTCGACGAGATAAGCATGGTGGCCCACGAGGTCTACAAGTCCCTACGTAGCGCGGGCGTAAACGCCAAGCTAGACGCGAGAACCGCCGTTATGGATGCCTTAGAGGAGCTAGAAGAGGCTGAGGAGGAATAGCCGGCTCGGCACCAGAAACCGTCATCATGCTCGGCTTTTCAGCATATCTAGCCCTCCTCATAGCCATATGTAGGGGCATATCCTACTACATCATAAACTCTGCTCGGCTAGCTCTAGGAGACGTAGCATGGCAAAGGCGAGTACAAGGCCTATCACAGCGAGTACAAGAACAGCTATGCCCTTGCTCACTCTATCTACCAGCCGTGTGTCGTCAAGCCCCGCTCTCCTCCTGGAGGCTACCAGGGCTAGCAGCGCCATGCCTATCAAGTTCGCGGTAAAGCTGACCAACAGCAACAAGTCTTCAGGATACATCTGCGCCCCCTTCCTCCAGCCTCTCCGGCCCTTCTGCGTGAGCCACATTGAGGATTTGCATTAGTGTTACGTTATTAAGTCCTATCCAGATGTTAGCATGGAAGCCGGGGATTAGGTATATAGTTGGGAGACGCTTAACTGGAGCTGATGAGCCTCCTCACCCCCATACTGAGCCGTGGTAGCCGGGCTATGAAGTGCCTCACGGTAGCTGATCCGCGCCGCTGCTGTTGTGAAAGATGCTACAAGGAGCTGCCCCGGTATAGGCTATTGGATGCTCTGCAGAACCGTGGCTGGTACTCGCTCGGGAGCCTAGTTTACCTTGATAGCGGCAGGGTTAAGTCCAACCCATTCCAGGAACTCCTTGTACGTATCCTAAGCTGGGGCGGGGGCTTTATTGAGGCCTCCAGGTGGACCGGCTCAGAGAGGTTCTGCGAGGAGTACCGTGGCGCTGTCTTCCGCTACATCGCGGGCAGAGGCGGCTCCCGGGCCGATGCCGTCTACACTCCCGAAGCCGACTGGCGCAGCGAGCTGCTCCAGCGGCTGCCAGAGCCGCTTCCCCTCATAGTGATAGACCTTAGTCTTGTGGACAAGCACGTAGCCATGACGGAGCTTCGGAGCCTTAGGCGCCAGGTAGGTGCTACCCTGGGCGTGGTGCGGAGATATCTGTGGGACCGCCATTTGCTCCTCGCCGGCGGACCTCCAGGCGTCTACGAGTGGCTGCGCATGTTCATTGGGCGCGGCCTAGTAGACTACTCACTACTACCATCCGACGAGGCCGCGCTTCTCCGAGGCGCTCGCAGGATAATCCTGCTGGACCCTAGTGCAGAGCAGGAGTTAATGCCTAACGACGTGCTTGTGGGTGACGCGTTCATAATAGGGGGTATAGTCGACCGGCTTCCCAGGCCCGGCGAGACTAGGAGGCTTGTGCTCCGGGGTCTCGCTGAGCCGCGGAAGCTAACGCTCCGGGGAAGCATACACGGCGTGCCTTCAAGGCTCAACATGCTCGCCGAGATTATCCTTAAGGCGCGCTACGAGACGTGCGGCGACATAGAGGAAGCGATAAGAAGCGTTATGAGCCCACGTGACGCCAGGCTCCGTGCCTACGTGGAGCTGGCTCGGTGGAGCAGGGGTAAGAGGAGGAAGGTGCCGTGGAGCCTCTACGAGAAGCTTGCTAGCTGGCTGCCTCTGTCGCCAAGAGACTTTGTGAGAGCTGCCAGGATGGCGGGCCTTGAAGTAGAGGAGGAACCAGCTAATATATCCGGCCGCGGTCAAGCTCAGCGAACAGACTGTCGAGATCTATAGCTGCAAGGCCTACGAACTGGTCTGCAGCACCGTAGCTCAGCAGGAGCGTAGAATCGTCTACAAGCGAGGCGCCACAAGGGAATACTACATACGGCCTATCACCGTATACCTCATACAGCTCGCGGGGCTCCATTATGTATCTCGGAGTTACAGCCTTTACAACTATACCCTCGCTCCGGCTATGCTCGAGAAGCACGGCGAATACACGGTAGACGCCGTCCCTGTCGACACCGTGTAAGAGGACTAAGAGGTCTCTACTGCCTACTCTAATTGGGGGAGCCGCCCAGCCGTTTTTCGACTCAAAGTCAACAGACTCAACGACTACGCTACTGCTACTCGATATCAGTTCACGGAGCCCATTGCCCGTCTCTTCTCCTTCTTCGACACAGCTCACAATGGTTAGGAACTCATCGCTCACTAAGTGTAGCCTGTGGAAGAATAGCTTTAAGCCGTCTACTTCATGCATAAACGCGTTCTTGTCACTAACTACTTTGCCTGTCAGCTCGCTGGGCACTACATGTATGAAGCTCTTCCTCCACGTATAGCCTTCATTCTCTGAGACAGCTGTGACAGGTATCGTACGCCCTGTAGACGTGGCGTCAAAATATGAGACGGTACGCCCCGTGTAGGTCATGTAGAGCCTCTCGCCGACCCGGTATACGCGCGGGTCCTCTACGCCCCATATGTCATATCGGGTCGAGGGGTATACAACTATACTTGCCTCTATATCGCCGGGTACACGTTTCTCAGCCATCACCTCCTCAAGGCCGAGACGGGCAAGCGCCACAGCTGAAGCATAGCGGTAGTAGCCCACGGTGACACGAATGAAGAGCCTTAGCTCGTTACCAGATACGTAGAGTGATGGATTAAACGCTGTGACGGGGTGCTTTAGCGGATAGTTAGTTAGCTTTAATGCCTCCGGTGATATCACGGCTATCCTCTCGGCAATGTCTACTGTCTCGTAGCGTCTTATCTTGGCTGCCTCCACCGCACCGGGGGCGCGAGGTAGCCTAGCCCCCCAGGTACAGCCCTGGCCGCTATCGTTCATAGGACGTCACCTAGCATGAGCATTAGGAGCAAGCTGGCAGAAAGCGGAACCTACGTAGAAGAATATGCGTGTAAGGGGCTCAGCAAAGGCCAAATTCTTCATAGTCCCTTAGCGGGCTCCGCGATAGCTGGTCACATCATCACCCAGGCCCGTGTCTAAGGGCTGCCACGGAGCCTATACTTGTCACCAGCCTTCTCTAGGAACCTTGACTCGACCAGCGCCTCTAGAGCGTCCTGGTAGTAGAACTCCTCCACTTCTATCCCATACCATTCCTTGAATAGGCTCTTTATCTCATCGTAGCTCCACTCGGTCTGACCTGTTTCCCTGCTGTGCTCTGCCAGCATCCTGCGTATGAACTGCGTTACGTCTTCAAGCCGTGTCCACGGATACTGGAACCAGACCCACTCCTTGACCTCTATGTAGTAGTAGTCGGGCTTCAGCTTGGCCACTGAGCTAATCCACTGCAGCGTGGCTATCTTTAGGTCGTCGGGCCTCCACTCCCTGACTATGTAGTCGCGTGCAAGCTTTAGCGTCTCACCTGTGTCAACTATGTCGTCAACCAGGAGGGCCTTATACCCTTGTAGGTTGACCTTATAGGGGAACTTCAGTATAGCCTTCTCCGAGGCCTTCGCCGCTTCTGTCCAGTGCTGACTTTGTATGCTTAGTAGGTTCTCGACTCCCAGGAAGTCGCATAGCAGCCTAGCAGCTACGTAGCCGCCGCGCGCAACAGCTATTATCACAGTTGGCTTGTAGCCAGACTGCTTTATTACACGAGCGAGGCCACGGCTCCACTCGACTACCTCCTCCCATGTGACGAGCTTTACTGGCACACGGGGCACGGCCCTGGCTCACCCTCGGAGTCGGCCGCATCCAGGGTTTCAAGTTTCTTACTCAGGCGCCGGGCTTACAGGGACTGTAGCTATCGTCTACGCTAGGCCTCAGCGGGATTATGCAGAGGAACTCTACGCCATCCTCACCAGCGAAGTACTCATGCTCTACATTTGGCGGCACATATATGAAGCTTCCACTGCTTACCATGTACTCTTTCCGACCTATCCTTACACGCATAGAGCCCCGAAGCACATATATCTCGTGCTCCCATGGATGCTCATGCCCAGGTATATGAGAGCCTGGTTCAACTGTAAAGAGCCTCATAGCAAATGTAGGCGCACCATCCTCACCGGATATGAGCCAGCGAATGTACACTCCGGGTAACTTCTCACCACCTCCCATCGTGGCCTCCTTCGCCTCCATGTCGGCTGCCCTTCCTACTTTCTCGCCACAAGGGCCACGTTCTACGGCCAAGGCCAGGTGCCACCAGAGACACCCAAGGAGAGCGTTCCACAAAATCGTTACCACCTACATGCTGCTAGCCCGAGAGAACGGATAGCCGCAGGACAATACAGCAGCCATACATGGACCAAATAGGAGCAAGTGCGCGGTCGCGTCCGGCCCGGTACACGTCACCGGCGCGCCCCGTAACCTCAGCGGGCAAGGGGGCGCGCGAGGGGGCGCGCTCATCCCGCCCCAGAGTGTAGAACTATAGGGGGTCTACGGTAAACGTGTTCGCTTTGTGCCCCGCCTGACCGCCCCGCTTCACAGCCCCGTAGCCGGGTCTCAGCGGGTGTGAGACCGGCGGGGCCCCGGTTTGGACTATGACTAGGACAGCACCGGCTATTAGAGGGTACTGCTGTAGAGCAGTATGATAGTATCTACCCGGGGGCCCGCCAGCCCCTGCTGCATGCTCCCCCTCGGTGTCCCAAGAGCTTTAGGGCTGGGCTGCCCGTGCTCAGGGGTGATCGTCTCTGCGTGTAATCGGTATAGATATTGAACCCGGCTGCAGTAGCGGGGCTAGGTGCTACTCTGTAGCAGTTGTCGAGAACGGGAAGCTAGTGGCCAAGTATGAGTCGGTCCCTCTTCACCGCCTCATAAGGCTCATATGGGAGCATCACCCGGATATCCTGGCCGTAGACAACATATACGAACTCGCCTCCACGGAGAAGGAACTCGTAAAAATAACGTCTATGCTTCCTCCAGACTTGAACATAGTACAGCCCACTCGTCTGCCAGACGGCTCGCTCGTCAACCTGCGCAAGCTAGCCAGGCTGGCCGGCCTCGACATCGGTGGCTCTGGGAAGCTATCGCCGGCACGTACGGCGTACTTGACAGCACTGCTCGCCTCCATGGGCTACGGCTCTCGGATACGCTTCGTTGAGAAGAAGACTCGCATAGTGGTGGCGAAGTCCCGGAGACTAAAGCACGGTGGTATGAGTGGCCCCCGGTACCGGCGTAGGGTGCGCTCAGCAATACTTAGGGCTGTGAAGGATATTAAGCGCCTCCTGGATCGCCACCGTCTAGACTACGACCTATTGTTTCGCAAGAGTGGCGGAGGCCTAGATAGCGCCGTCTTCATAGTCTATGCCCCGAGAACCCGTCTCACCGGGATAATAAAGCCGCATGAAGACAATGATGTTAGGATAGAGATACAGCCTGTTTACAGCAGCCGTATAGTCTTCGAAAACACTGTGTCTGAGCAGCTAGACCAGACAAAGCCCTACATAATAGTGGGCATTGACCCAGGTATCTCCACCGGGGTGGCAGCTGTTGATCTCAACGGGCGCCCGGTATT
>DQVR01000026.1 GCA_015661645.1 Pyrodictium delaneyi | reverse complement strand
AGTGGGCTCGCCACTGGAGTCTATCTTCACCCCCTCAGAGCGGTACGGGTAACTATTCTCATACCTCTGTCAGTTTCTACAACTATACCCCACACGTTTCTAGGTAAATCTACCCTCCCTATATACACGTAGAACCTCTCACGGGGTGTTGCCTTCCTAAGCTGGTTCACCGGCCGCATGCCTTCTATATCATTCTCAATAACTCTTACCGAGACTAGCCTTGCTGGCCGTGGAAAGAGAACCAGCCCATCCAGCGTAACAAAGCCGGAGGACTCTACTTCTTCGCCACGCGAGTTATACTTCACAACCTCGACTACATAGCCTGGAGTTTTTGAGTATCTCTCATGAAAGTCGCTTACGACGTCTATGACTTCTGCAGCGTCGAATTCCAGCTCCTTCTCGAGTCTAAGCACAGTCATTTTTACGCCAGCGATACCTATGTCTACAGCCTTGTAGAGCCTGGCGACAGTCTTCGAACGAGGCATTCCCACTACACCCTCCACGCCTAGATGCTTCGCGTCCCAGCTACTAAGTATGATTGCCGTGCAATCCATCTGCTTCTAATAGGTATACATTGCTGATACTCTAGCTACTGGCTCAACTATAGGATGCTGACGCTTCCTACATAAACCGACGGCCTACCCCTATAAAGGGGGCTAGCTGGTCTCTTACCTTGGCGTTACTAGCGGCGGCCCTATGAAGACGAACCTCCATGCGCAACTACGGCGGGACTGACCACCTTATAGCTAAAGCCGGGTATGACGACTCAGCCGGGCCTCGAGGGCCGCCTCGTATTGTTCGCTACTTCTTGTAGCCTATCTTCCGTAGGAAGAGTCTTCTCTCGGCAATATCATCCTCCGTTTCAACTCCTACGGGAGGATAGCCGTCTACTACGCCAATAATGCCTCTCCCCTGGCTTGTCTCAGCTACTATAACTTGCAGCGGATTAGCCGTGGCAGCAAAGACTCTTACCACCTCTTGCACGTTCTTTATAGCGTTAAGCACATTTATAGGCCATGCGTTCTTGATGTAGATTACGAACACGTGACCTGCTGAGACCCTCTTCGCCGCCTCTACCGCAAGCCTTCGCAGCTCATCGTCGTTACCCTCGTATCTTATTAGCCTCTTTTGGCTCGCCTCGCAAAACGCTATGCCAAACTTTATCCCCGGAACACTCGTTACTAGGGCCTCATAGAGATCCTCCAGCGTCTTTATGAAATGTGCTTGCCCAACTATCACGTTAACGCCTTCGGGTACTGGGATATCGATTACATGTATTTTTACCTCTTGCTGATTAGCCACGAGTCAAGCACCTCTTTCAAGTGGTGTCGTACATCTTCAGTCTCCTAGAGGTAAAGGGTACTCCCTCACGTTAGCACTAATAGTACAGCACAGCTTATTCCTCACTATATTACATAATGTATGGTATAACGATCTGCTAGATATGTTTCATAACTATATTTTGCATGCAGATGCTACGCGCTCAAGTTGGCAGCATCATTGCGCAACTTGTACTATGTTGGGGTAAATTTTAGAGTCATAGAGACGTAGTCTATATGGGGTATTGGGGTGGACGAGGTATGGCCCTACAGCGGCCCAGGAGGTTGGACTTTCTGAGGCATATAGTAAACCGAATACTGGCAGAATCGGGTGCTCCAAGACAGCTGGTAGACGACGTACGTAGGATGGTTGGAAGGGCTGAAGATAAGTATAAGTTCAATGCTTTTGGTGGCAACGTAGAAAGACTAGCAGACTATTTGCACGGCCGTGACTTCGACGACCTAGTGGCACTGGTACGTGCTGACCGCAGTGGCCAGGGAACTGAGCTGCTCAAACGTATACTTGAAGAAGCTAAGAAGGCATATAGCGATGTACCAGAAGTCGTCGAAGCCATAGAGGCTAGGCTTAGAGAGCTTGAAGCACATGAGACGCCAAAGACTAAGAGCAAGGCTGCAGCACTCTATAGTGTACTTAGGGATCTAGAGAAGCTCAAAGCCAAGGTAGAGTTCGACGAGGAGAAGAATACAGTCCAGGTTACAGCACTGGATGGCAAGTTTACTGCAACGGTGAGCTACGATGAGAAGAGCAACGCTTTCATACTCACATACAGAGCCGAAGGTACTGCTGAGCTTTCATCGCCAAGCGAGGTTCAAGAGTACCTAAAGAAGATGCTGTCTACACTACAAGGCAAGTAGCTCCTAATTCTAGAGTTTCTAGCCCGCTACTTGCTTAGCAGACTTTTTGCGGCCAAATAGTGCTAGGAGGCCTTTCAACACGTATTGTATATTAGTAAGCTTCCCGTTGAGCCATGCTTCTATGAAATCGTCGTCCAAGTTCTCGAACAGCCTCTTAAGGCCCGCATCGCCTAGTGAGGACGCCATTTTAAGCATCAACGAATGCAATCTCGCCTCCCGGGCAAGAGGCTTTACCTTATCAATATACTTACTCAAGTCAAATACCACGTTCCCGGCTTCCCCAACTTCTATGGCGTCCGCAAGCGCTGCTGCCGAGAGCACAGCAGGACGTATACCTTCACCACCAAGACTCATTATTAGCCCCGCAGCCTCGCCAACCTTTACCACATTCCCCGGCAGCGTATACTCTATCTGAGGATATATAGTCACTAGAGAGTAGGCCTCCTGAGTGGGGTTTAAGCTTTTACCGACAACCTTCCCTATCATTCTAAGAGCATGCTCTCTAGGGCTGCTAACGCCTACAAATCCACCGCCTATATTGAGCATGTCGCCGTGGGGAAATATCCAGGCTAAGCCTAGTTCTCTACCACTCATAGCTATGTAAACACTATCATCGTCAAGACCAGGGTTATCGACATATGCTCTCCATACTAGTATCTTCATACCCTTAGACGAGTATGGCCCCCTCGCATCAACTACTATTCTGTACTGCCGTGCGAGCTTCGAAGGCATTACACTTTTATTAACTATGTTCAAGTTCGTTCGTATCCTGTTTACCCAGGAACTTTTCTCTATAGAATACCAAATGGCGTATGCCGACTCGTACTCTCGTACAATACTATTTCCTACTATGAATACGAACCTCTTAATTCTATTTACTACTTTGGGTATTTCTACTCCAAGTGACGGCAGGATGGTATCGACTAGCCGGGCTGGAACAACTTCTCCACACGGCTTGATATATGATCGCAGCATGTCATAAATTATTATGTCGAGGACTTTTCTATTAACGAGCAGCCGTGCAAATACTGATCCAGCAACACCAGCTCCTACTACGGCTACTCCGGCTCTACTCACGGTATACGCCCGGCTACCGTGTGTCTAGGTACACGTACTAATCAAGAGAGCGTGGTTGACTTTGGTGCTAGGCATGCATCTGACATGTTGATAAAAGCTAGTTACATGGGTGCACCCGTAACATATTTGGGGCGCCAGAGTTAAAGATGGAGATTGCTGCAGTGTAAACATGGTAATTAGCAGAGTGCAGTCGTTTTTGGCTAACGCTACCCTAGCCGTCTATACGCCTAGACCATGAACATGGTGGTATCCATGGCTGGCACACGTATATCCAATGAGGAACTTGATAAGATTCTAAGCCAGACCGAAGAAAAAGAGCGTAAAGATCCTAAGAAGAGATGGATAACGCGTATGATGCGTAGCGCTAAGCAATATCACAAGATGTGTCCATACTACGACAAGCGTACTGGCAAATGTTTCCTAAAGCTCGGCGAAAAATGTGAACGTGACGGCAAGTTCGACGGTTGCCCAGTATTCATAGAATGGCTTTCGCAGAAGTATGACGAATTGAAGTCAAAGGGCAGACCCCTACCAATGGACTTCCTTGACTTGACGTTATCGGTCTAACATGGTAACATACTAGAGCTGCAGCCACTTTCCCAGCAGCTACGTTCTGGTTTATTGCCTGAGCTCCAGTTACCAGCGCATCTGTGCAAAATGCTTAACATCTTTTTAGCATAGCATCTTTAGGGCTAATTATGGTCTAGTTTACTATTTGGGGCCCACTGCTCGCTAACGCTATAGCCGTGATTATACCTATAGCAGCCGCCATCGAGGTCAACATTTTATTCCTATTTTCTTCGAGCAGGATGTTTGGCAGTGTAAATAGGGCTATGAGCTTTAGCGGCAGAGTGCTAGCTGTAACTATTGCTGCAATATTAAATAAATATGGAGAGTAGAGTATCACGACTCTTCTAAAGCCTTGTGGATCACCATGGACTCTAACGGAGAGGGAAGGAAGTATACCATCAGATGCTATATACATATGCACTCTGTACCCAAGCAGCCGGGCAGATGCATAGTGCAGCATCTCATGAATGACCATATACAAGATTGACCATGCAGCCAGGCTAGCATAGACTTCTATTATGTTCACTGCTACCCCTTGCCGCATAAGAGCTATAATATCTCAAAAGCGTTGACATGAAACTTTTACCTATGTATCGGGAAGCTGTAGTACGCTAGGAGAGGTGAAACTTCCCATGCCTCTATAAAACATGGACATTAGGTGTAATATGCGTAGTACCTTCCCTCCTCGTCGCTTTCAACAACACCTTCCTCGGCCAGCTTGTTGAGTGCATAACGTATCTTGTCTTCGCTTGCCAGGCCCGAGAGTATAGAGTGAAGTTCACGCACCGTCATCGGCCTTTCCCTGAGAAGGCGTAGAATGATGTCTCTTAACTGATCCTCGTTCGGGGCTACTACTACAACTACCTCTTCATCTTCATAGAGCTTGTGGAGGACAATGTCTTTATTGTATACGTAGGTTTCCTGCTCCCCAGTATAGTTGTTCTGCCTAGGGCTGACCGGCACAGCCCCCACGCCTCCGGAGTTTATAGCCATACGTCTACACCCTTATATAGGGGTTAGATTATGGCTTTATAGCCACTCATCATACGTCTAGATTAACATGAGTATTATTTTCCCGTAAACTACCTTGGCAAAGCATTCTGTCTTGTAACTGTATCTGAGGGGATGTATAGTCTATGACGCTTAGACTGCGGACACACCTGCTAGGGCTCTGTGGACAACTTGAGGCTCTCAGAGTCAACCTTGAACGATATAGGGATAGGTATAGTGCAAAGCTTTCAAGCATTAACCCTTCTAAAGATCCTGGAGCTGAGAGACTTAGGACCATTATATCAAGTATCCTCGAGAACATTGATGGCGTCGCGAGGGCTGTTGACAATATAAGTAATCTCGTATGTTCCGACGAGCCCTCAATAGCATCTATTGTAAAGGCTTACCACATAGCAGATAAGACCTACTACCGGCTTATTATAGGTCGTGACGCACCTATACCAGCGTCTGTAAGGTCAGCATTCTACGAAATATACAGGACACTCAAATTAATGGCTGTATAGCATCTGCCACGGGGTCAACGGCCTAAAGCGTCGTCACCACGGCTATCAGTAGAGGCCTTTACCTATCATCCCCCACATATTCCACCGGCTAAGACAGTTTGATTATATAGCTTCCAGCCGTCTCCGGGCTAGCATAACGGGGCCGAGGCTTGCAGCTAATCGACGTCATCCGCACTAGCCTCAGAGCTGCAAAGGTTCCAGGACAAGTGTCAGCCAAGGCTATAGCGCTTGTTGAAGAGGTGCTAGAGACCTACAACATACGGAGCACCAAGGAGCTTTACGAGTTACCCGACTGGAACTTATGGCTTATACTGATCAAGTCGCTACTATCACCGCTCACTAGAACCCTGCGCAAAGAGGGGTACTGCCATGCTAACAGCTTCCTGATAGGCGCCCTCATGACTCTCGACGAGCGAGTAGCAAATATGATACGAGAATGGGTTAAAGCCAGATGTGGTGCCGGCAACGATCCATGCTGTAAGAATCCTCCATGCTGCAACGTGGTCTAGAGCCTCGCGGACTCCACTAAGCGTTACAGCCATTTCTGATTACGTATTACTGAGGAGAGTGGAGGGGCCTTGCTAGAGAAGCTAGACTTCTCCAACGTACCTCTAAGACCGTCGTCCAAGAGAGAAATTAAGCTTCTAGAAGCCGCATTGATAGTAGGTACATTGTATAGGCCCGACATAATAGAGCTTATAAGAGACCCCCTCGAGAAGGCTACATGGCTAGATAGTCTAGCTGTTGCTGCCGCTGCTCTTGCAAGAGAAAAGGCTGGATATACCGTGAGCCAGATAGCAGAGGAGTTAGGCCGTAGTGAGACCACAATACGTGCACATCTAAGCGGCAAGACTAAGGCCGGTAAGATAGTCAAGGAGACCTACGAGAAGCTCGCAAGAGGTCAACTAGAACTATCCATACCATTTATCACCAGCTACCAGCGAGAGCTAGGCGAGGAGTTAGAGAAGCTTAGGCTGGAAAACGAGAAGTTAAGAAAGGAGCTCGAACAATGCCACGAAATAGAAACAGTTAGGAAGCAACTAGAAGAGATACGGGGAGAAATAGAAAAGCTAGAGGCTGAGAAAAAGGAGCTAGAGACCCGGCTCAAAGAATGCATGGAGAAGACGAAACTAATAGAAAAGATACGCAGCCTAGTCTGCACCACCCAGTAGCAATACTCTTTGCACAATTTATGCGAATATCCAAGTCGCTATAGTGTAGGTGGCCGGGTTTGCCATGCCCATGGTATAGAGGTGGGCTGTGTACGTCACCCAAGCTGCCGAAGCCATCATCTGCTGTTATATCACCTACCCGGTGCCAGGGCGGCAAGGCCGAATATGTAGCCTGCCAGTTCTACGTAGACCCAGAGAGTGGGCGTAAGCAGCGCTCACCACTAGAGGCTGGTATGAGGCCGGCTATTGCCGAGCAGCTACGTCCATATCCACCTATACACCTTGTCCATACCAGACCGCGGTCGCGCTGCCCATTCATGAAGGTGTACGACTATAGTGGTGGGTACCTAGCGCAGTGCCGGGTGCTGAATAGGCTTCTAACACGGAGCGAGGTGGAGATTTGTGATAAGTACTGGTCGTCGTGTCCATTCTACAAGTTGGGACTAAATCAGAAAACCTCGGAACTCTAGTGGGTCGTTAGACCGCTATACTAGCTGGTGGAAGCGGGAAGCCGGCTACACCAACGCCTGCCACACCACCTGCCATAGCTAGTAGGTAGTCGGCGAGTTTCTCTGGATCAGTCTTGATGGAAGGTAAGTATACTTCTACGTTGTTTACCAGCACTATGGGCTCAAAGGAGTCTTCGATATCTAATGCTGGCACCGTTACCTCGGTGTAGTCCACAAAAATGCCAAGATCCTTTAGCGTATCTATTACGGCTCTCGCGTTCTCCCGTACTCCATGGCTTACTGGACCATATCCATGTATTACTGTTATCTCAAGCACAGGCTGCACAGTGGGCACCCGTCTCTTAACAGTTGCTGAGATGCGGGCTGGTTAGACCGACGCCACGATAATACGCTAGCAACACATAATATTGTTATAGCTGTGATACTTGATATAAGCCGTCGCTGCAAGCTAAAAGGCTAGACCGGGGGCAATAGCAATGCAGGATGCACAAAAGCTCACCATAGATAAGAGGACACTTAAACAGATAATAAAGGAGCTCAAGAAGTGGAAAGCACCCGCCACAGTACTACTAAGCCTCTACATACCACCAGGTAGGCCGATAAGCGACGTAGCCAGCCTTCTCCGCACCGAGTACTCCATAACAGACAACATAAAACTGAAGAGGACACGTGATGCGGTACAGCGTGCCCTATCGGCCGCAATGGATAGGTTGAGCAGGATTCAAAAAGTACCGCCAAACGGCTTAGTACTATTCTGCGGCGAAGATATGGAGACCCGGGACTTCATATGCTTGATGTTCTCGCCGCCTGAGCCCGTTCCAGTATTCTTCTACCGTACTGACAAATGGTTCCACACAGAGTTCCTTGAAGAGATGGTAGAGCACGAGGAAACGTTCGGTCTGGTAATAGTAGAGAGGGACCAAGCCACTATAGGCTTGCTAAAAGGCAGCAGGATACAGGTACTAGAGGAGCTGGAAGGCTATGTACCGGGTAAGCACCACAAGGGTGGCCAGAGCCAGAGACGTTTCGACCGCCAGATAGAGCAGTTCGTTAAGGGCTTCTACCGCGAAGTAGCAGAAGCTATGAACAAACACTTCCTGCCACTTATCCAGAAGAATGTACTAAAGGCCATAATACTCGGCGGGCCAGGCTATGCTAAGCAGGACTTTCTCGAAGATGCTAAGGATTTCTTAGATTATCGTGTACGCCAGAAAATAGCTAGAGAAACCATAGACGTGGCCTACCAGGGCGAGGCAGGGCTCCGCGAACTAGTAATAAAGGCCTCCGAGATTATAGCCAAGAACAAGTACGCAGAGCTAGTAAAGGCCATTGACGAGTTTAAGCTACACCTAGCCAAGGATGACGGCCTTGCAGTCTATGGCGACAAGATGGTGAAACAAGCCCTCCAGATGGGTGCACTAAAACTCATAATACTCGACGAGGAGCGTGACGATGCCGAGCTGCTGGCAGACGAGGCCAAGAAGTACGGCACACAAGTGTACTTCTTGAGCGGCGATATACCCGAGGCAGAGTGGATACGAAAGACATTCAAGGGCCTAGTAGGTATACTCCGCTTCAGGCTTTCATAATACTCGCCCAGCACCTACAGTCATCCCGCTACATACTATAACCCCGCCCCCGGGCTTTAGGACAGGTACTCTCTGCAATGGAGGCCTACAAGCAATACAGAGCTATAGGGGGTGGATACATCTCTCCCACCATCCCTGGAGCTGTAGTCCCCAAGGTCGCAGACTCAAGTCCACACCAGCCATCTGGCAAGAATGTCCTAGACCTAGAAACGCGATGACCGGGAGAAGAGGAGACCCCGCTTGGGGCGCCGTATACCTCCACAACTATGTACCAGGTGTAAAGGCTATAAGAAGCTCTGCGGCCTCTCCACATGCCCTATCCTAGAGAAGTTCCGGCTTCAAACAGAGGCGGTCTCAAGGATACGGGGTGGGCGTGAGGTCGAAGGGGCTACACCTCCAAGCGTAGTTGTCGGCGAGGCTGGCTATCCTCGCGTACCACTACTCTTCAACATACCCCCGGGCGCGCATGGCGACAGTGCACACATCTACGATGCCCCGGAGATCTGGAGTGAGACCCGCCCCAGCCTCCAGGAGCTTCTCGGGCTCCGATCAAGACTCGTGGCTTCTATTACACGGTTTGACGCGAGAAATCCATGGAAGCTCTACGAGAAGGAGGTCTCGCTCGTAGCCGTCTCGGAGAGGTCTGTGGAAAGCCGGGCACTGCTAGCTAAGCCACCGATACCGAGCCTCCGTTTCGACGGTATCCTGGCTCCGCAGGGACCTACCGCGCCAGCCGAGAAGATAGAGGTAGAGGGGTCTCCTAAGCTTCCAAGGAAGCTTGAGAAGCTGATATGGGATGACGCTAGGAGTACAGAGGCTATGCTAGAGCTTTATAGGAGCGGGGTTGACGTCTACCTCCTCATTCGGGCTCTATCACTGGGCCTTTTCGGTAGGATACGCAGCAGGAAGCTTGTGCCCACACGCTGGGCTATTACAGCCGTCGACCAGACTATATCCACTAGGCTACTTCACCATGTAAGAACATACAACACCATAGACAAGGTTGAACTCTACCATGGAGGGTACCTGGGTAACTACTTCACGGTTATACTCGTGCCAGGCGGGTACGAGGCTGAAATGATAGAAGTATGGCACCCGTTGACGCCCTGGACGCGCTCTGCCAACAGGCCAGTAGTATTCCACATAGAAGAGCATCCTAGCCTCCGAATAGAGCCGCTAGACGGCGGCTACATAGCGGCCAGGCTTGCTATAGCAGAGCATCTCTATAAGCGTAGAAGACAAGCCAAAGTGATTATAGTGAGAGAGATAACGAAGGACTACTATGCTCCTATCGGCAACTGGCACATCCGAGAGACTATGAGGCAGATCCTATCAGCCGAACCTACAGCCGTATTCAGTAACCTCGATTCCGCAATAGGTGCGGTCGCCAGGCTTGCCAAGTCACAAGAGGTCGTTGACGCGCTTAGACAGAGTAAGCTTGTACGTAGACTCAAGACCTCTACGACGCTGGATATATTCCTTAAGAAGTGAATCTAATTCCTTTTAACGGGCTAGCTTGAAGAGGGAGCCATCATTTAACCCTAGCACATTATACAGTACGTGTCGGGTTGGGGGTGGACTTTGCCCCAGCTCTCTACGGGGCTCGTTATAGCTGGCGCATACGCTGACAAGCTACGCCGTGTATTATTCGCCCAACTGCGGAACGAGATAAAGAGCGGTAAAATTGACTCCAAACAAGTGGCTCGTCGTGCCGGCGAAATCAATCGACTTCTCTTTGAGATACTCGTCAATAAGCTTAGGATAGACAAGGGTGATGCAGTCAGGATACGTGTAGAGTACGAGATAAAAGATGGCGATATAATCTGGAAGCTAGACACGCTACGGATTGAGGCCTTCCGAAGGATACCCGACAACGAAGTAAAGAGTGCCATACAAGAGGTTGTAGAGAAGGCTGAATATGTTCTTGCCAGGCCAGAGACAGAGGAAGAGCGCGCATGGACATCGATGACGGAGGCCGAAGTAGAACGAGAAATAAGGGCCGCAAAGAAGCCTATAGAGCTACCAGCAAAGCTTAAAGAAGCGATAGTTTACGGCAAGACGAGGAGAGACGAGTACCTCGCAATACTTAAGGATGACAACGACGAAAACATCGGTCTTGCCGTAATGGCTGCCGAGGATGGTAGAACACGTATCCTAGCAATACTGGTGCCGGGCAAGGAAGCTTACCGGGCTGAGGTATATGCAAACGCTGGGATAGACGAGCTAAACGGCAACCCAAGCAAAATAGTGGAAGCTATACAAAAAGCACGCTTCGAAAAAATAAGCCGCGAGGAGGCAGAGAGAATAATCCGGGAGAAGATGGAGGAGATGCTATAGCTGCACTACCGGCCAGCCTAGGTTTTAACACGGTCTAGCTTGTTCGGCTCAGCGAGGTCTCCACACCACATAAACCATTCGGCATAAATTGGCTTCATCACTGCCGACACCTTATAATGCAAGCGGACAGCCCACCTGGGAATACCCTTTTATACATCCTGGCAGAGAGAGTATACTAACTATACGGTGGACGCTCAGAAATGGATAAGACTGCACAACCTATAGACGTAGAGGATAAACAACGTGGAGAGATAGCCCCAAGAACCGACACCTCCTACAGCGATATACCTCTTGAGTCTATAAGTGATGCATGGATCCAGCGCGGCTACGTATACCTTAAGCTCGTCGACGGAAGGATACTTGCCGTTCCCGCGGACAAGCACGTAACCTCACTATACTGGGAGGTCAAGATACGAAATCGTAGGAGGGCCTTTGGCCTCTAGCCCCATGCACACTCTACCGTACGCATGTATTTCACACACATTATTGCTGTATGATTTTGGTCCTAGCTAGCTTGCCTCTTTGCCTCTCTTTCTGGTGCCCGGCTGCAATATCTTCTACAACAACTGCACCCAGCACAGCCTTAGCTGCTAGGCGCCAAAAGGGCCATTCCATGTTACTCTTAATACTTTCAATAAGGATGTTCATTCTTGTTCTTTTCAGGATAGCAGGGCTGTATGCTAGTTGTATTATTGAGCACTTTTGTCTGTTTGTATAAACTCACACTTGAACCCAAAATATAATTACAGTATGCAAATATACACTAATAGCAAAGTCGAATTGTAGGACAAGGTATTCCCGTGGCAAGAATACCCATATTCCAGGCGAAGTGTAGGGGTGGAAGCTATACACGGCTAGTGCAACGTCTATAATATTGCGTGCATGCATGCTGAGAGAGCATTCTTCACCTTCTTTGAGAGGCCTACCCGCATTCCAAGCCTGCGGTCGTTATACAGATATACAAGACCCTTTGTCTGAAGACTTCTAAGCACGCCAACGAGCCATACCCTATCTGCTTCAAGCTCCCTCTCGAGCTGGTCTAGGTACATATACGTCATGTTCCATCGCCGGTAGTGTTCTAGTAGTAGTTCTAGCACATGCCGCTCTTCTTCGTCAATATCTAGCTCCTCTAGCAGCGCTCTGCTGCACGAAGCGAGCAGCTGTTCTTGTGTTTTATTGTCAATATTAATAGTTAAACTAGCAATGAATGACTGGATTTCGCCTGACCGTTGACGGGGGTGGAGACTATCCTTGTGTTTCATTGCTGGTGTAACATGTAGCTGGTTATCTGAAACGATCTGGCGTGCTAGTGCTGCATACTGTGCGACTCTAGAGTTCATTTCGCGCTCTAGGATATTCCTCGCAAACTCCTCGCCTTCGGGTGTAAGCACCCAGAATCCGTTCTCATACTCGAAGAGCCCCCGAGTTCTCCAGTAGCTTAGGTAACTGCTCACATACCTGGTAGACTTCCCTAGTACTTGTGCTATTTCGGCAGCCCGCATTGGCCGGGCTAAGAGCAGGACGGCTATGGCTTCTACGAGCCTGCTACGAGGTCCGCCTCTCTGCTTCTTGGGAGGTGTACTGTCTGTATCTAGCAGTTCCGGTAGCGCCTCTAGCTCGTCGCTGCTGCGTCTTCTCATATCCCGTCCCGGCTTAGAAATGGATGATATGTATAGAAGCTCAGCTAGTAGGCTTAGTAATACCGAGCTGGGGTACCCCTGGTGTAACAGTAAACTATCCTGGGCGTGCAGGAAGTAGTATTCTCCTGCTAGCGAGGGGTTTACAGCCATGGCGTTGAGAGTGCTAGTGTCGGGAATACTGGAGTTTGACTCGGGGAAAACATGGAGCGTAATAGCGCTAGCTAGGAGTCTCTTAGAGCGTGGAGTCCGGGTGGCCCTGTTTAAGCCGGTGGCCGGCCACAATATCTGGGGGTCTGCAGGAACGCTTAGGATGAGCACCAAACTGGGTATGCTCGTCGGAAACGATGTCTCAGCGTATATGAGGTATCTAGGCGGTATAGACCCAGGGGTATCTAACCCCGTAGCTCTAGCTCTAGCCTATCCGGACCCGCTCGCGTTTCACGGGATTTCTCAGTACCTATCAGCACTAGTCGATACGGCGTCTATGCTCGTGCTCGCTCGTGTCCACGATTGTAGGGCACAGAGGACTCAACACTACATGTTTCCAGTGAATGTCTCAAGGCTCACTGGGACTATGCAGCGAGAGGTAGAACGGCTGGCAGAGAGGCTAGGCGCGGTCCCGGCGGATCCCGGCGAAACGTTGGAATCGCTCTCCGGGCCGGGAGCTGAGTCTATACTCGAGGGGTGTAGGAAAAAGCTTGAGGAGGATGTAGAAGTCATAATAGTGGAATCGTTCAATAATGTAGTGGCTCCATACAATAGGATTGTTGACGTGGTAGACTTCTTCGTGGTTGTGGCTCCGGGAAGGCTGATGCTGTACAGTGGTGATAGGCTTAGAGCAGCATACGAACTTCTGGGTAGCATAAGTCGTGTAGACCGTATACTCCCCGTACTCACCAAGCCTATGGCAACACTAGAGCTACCTATCGCCGAGAGCCCTATTGAACTAGCTGAGCATGTTAGACCGATAGTAGATGTTATAGCACCATAACCCTGGCCTATAAAATAGTTAGGACATTTCAGCAGACCCTGGCTGTGCCTATGTCTTAGGTTACCCGGCCATAAGGAGGGTGGTTGAATGGCAACGCGTCTACTGTTCCAGGAGGATAGCTATCTTAAGGAATTCGAGGCACTGGTCACGCGTGTTGACGGTAACAAGGTGTATCTCGATGCTACAGCATTTCACCCGAGGCCGAGCGGCGGCCTTGACGCGGACACGGGGAGACTCATAACGCCCGAGGGGTATGAGCTGCGTGTAGTAGATACTATAGCGGAGAATGGTGAGGTAGCTCATATAGTAGAAGGGGATCTACAGCAAATAAGTGTTGGTACTCGTGTTCGTGGTGTAATAGACTGGGAGCGGCGCTACCGGATGATGCAGCTGCATACGGCTAGTCATGTTCTGGCTGCAATCCTCTATGAGCGGTATGGTGCACGTGTAACTGGTGGCCATATTTCACCTGATATGGCGCGCGACGATTTCGAGATAAATGTGGACGACTGGAAGAAGGCGATAACGGAGGCGATAGAGGAGACGAACAACATACTGAAACGCTGTATAGAGGTTAAGATATACTGGCTTCCACGTGATGAGGCTCTAAAGATACCTGGCATAGTTAAGCTCGCTGACAGAATACCGCCGTCTGTGGAGCAACTACGCATAGTGGAGATACCGGGGATTGACATTCAAGCTGATGGCGGCCCGCATGTGCGCAACACGTGCGAGATACCGGGGATAGTAGCTGTTAAGCTCCAAAGTAGAGGGAAGAGGAGAAAACGCGTCTACTATACGCTAGCAGGTAGCAGTACTAGCTAGAAGCCTCCGGGGAAGAGAAGGGGCGGAAAAGATTCCAACGAGTGTTAAGAGCTAGAAGGCTAGCAGCGACGCTACGACTATCATTACGAGCCAAACGGCAGGATTCCGCTGCATTATCTTCGAGCCGTCTAGCGGGCTAAAGGGCAGTAGGTTGAAAAATGCTAGCCACGCATTTATAGCTGAGAACCCTGCGAGGAATGCTGCTATACTACTATAGCCTAGCATGCTGGAGGTGATAGTAGAGGCTAGTGCTAGCACTATGTTCGAGGCGGGGCCAGCTGCGGCGACCAAGTCGTCTCTTGCAAAACCCCTACAGTATATAGCCACATAGCCTGGGGCGAGAATCGCAAAAGGGAAATGAATGCTCCTTAGTATTCCAGAGAACACTGTGAGCATTAATCCAAGCTGAGTCAACACGAAGCCTGCTACACAGCCCTGCCTACGTGCAACCTCTCTATGCGCGAACTCGTGTATAATGAACCCTATGACGGCGCCAGCTAGGACGCCGCTGTAGTGGCTTATTGGCGATATAGTTACGTTTAGCAGGCCTACGCCGGCAAATCCAAAGGCTACAGAGAGCGCGCCTATTGTCAATGCCTTCCACTCGTCCATATACATAGGTCTATCGCTGAGGGTCAATGCCAAGGCGTGGAAACACCTCTACTGGTATAGATTTGCCTCTCCAGCCCTAGGGCTAGTCCACGCGTATCATTAGCTCTTCTCTGTAGTCTACAACCACTCGTATATACCCTCTCAGCTCCTGGTCGAGTTCCGGGTCCCCGGTGTCGACGCGTAGCTTTCTCAAGTGCTGTAATTTGTTTCTCGTAGCGACGACTACTATACCATCCTTCCCTATAAGTCTTAGCACACGTGGTGATATCTGCTGGTTACCTCGTCCTAGTATATATCCTTGACCACCTATTGGCGTGACTATTAGCTTTACCGAGCCGCCTCTGGCTAGATGACTCCTTACTATCTCGTAGAGCTTCTCCTCATCAACGTCTAAGGCTATAACACGTCCATTATGCACGACGTCTACCCCTAAAAGGGTCTTCTTTACACCAATCTCGTCAGCAATAGCTTTGACCGTGGAACCCGGCCCGAGAATATACAGTGTACACGGCTTCATGGACTCTGCGACATACTTGGCTATAGCTTGCTTATTCTCCTCTTCATCGGGGCTAGAGAGTGAAGGCTGTTTGCTAGAACCTACCATCTTCGAGCTACAGGGGACAAGTGCTACGCCGTACAGCTTTACACTTAGTTCTCCAGCTCTAAACGCCTCCTCGTCTATGTCGAGCACTTCTGCTTCGCAGAGCCCGCCGGAGTGTAGCCACTCCCATAGAACATCGGCAGCAGCTTCGGGGGTCTCAGCGTAGACAGAGCTATACATCTTAACCCCAGCAGGGACGCCAAGAACAGGAACCTCATGGCTGGAGCCTAAGGCCTCTAGGACATCCCTCGCTGTGCCATCTCCGCCGACAAACACTACTATCTCCGAGCCTTCCTTGATACAGTTTTTAACAGCGGCTATTGTGTCCTGGCGGTGTGTAGGCCATCCCCGGGGCCTGTACACGACCATGACTCGTAGCCCTGCAGCGGCTGCCTCCTTCTCGCCCATTAGGCCGCCAGCGGTAAGTATATCAAGATCCTTGTTGATGCCGAGTGTTTTTAGACGTGATAGGAACCTCGTGGCCTTCTGCGGCGAGACGAGGGTGGCGCCCCGCTCAAGAGCTATAAGTCCAGCCTGTCCATCGCTGCCCTTGAGGGCTAGAGGCCCGCCTATACCCGCTAAGGGATTTACCACAAAGCATAGTCTACGCCTCAAAGACCTGCACCCATGCACTCCGGGCTCTAGGCCTAGTGGAGCTGTACTGCTAAAACGGTAGAGATGGGGTAGGGCATCTATGGATGCAAGAGATGATGCGCTGGGGGCGAGTAGGCGTGTACTATTCTTTGGAAGATTCCAGCCATTCCATAACGGCCATCTAGCGGCGGTGAAATGGCTGCTAGAGCGCTATTACGAGGTCGTAATACTCGTTGGTATGGCTGATGAGAGCCATACTTGGCGGAACCCATTCACGGCGGGTGAGCGCCTGTTAATGATACGCGAGGCTCTCAGAAGCGCCGGCGTAGACCTCTCCAGAGTAATAACTGCTACTATACAAACTCTAACAATATATAGTGGAAACTCTAGTTTTGTATTAGGCTACGTGCCTCCCGTAGACGCGGTAGCTACTGCTAACCCTGCTGTCAACCGTGCATTCCGCGATGCTGGCGTGAAGACTGTCAAGCCGCCGCTAGTAAACAAGCACGTCTGGTGCGGAGAGTACATACGCTGCTTAATGCTCCGCGGCGACGAGTCCTGGAGAAGCCTAGTGCCAGAACCCGTACCCAAGATAATAGATAGTATTGATGGTGTGGCAAGGATACGCGAGATTGTGGGCGAGACTATCTACAGAGTCGAGGCAGCGTGTAGCAGACTTGCACAACAACGGTAACATGTACTACTACCACGAAACAAACCCACTAGACACTGGCCTGGGCATGTAGATGCATTTATTAGTGTCTTATACTTCTCGGCTATACTTGCCGTAACCCCTGGCAGGACAAGGCTATCGGCGTCTAGCCATCCTATAACCTCGAGGACATGTGGATCCGAGAGAGCTATCACAATAGCATCCCTAAGAGCTATAACATTCCTCGCTACAAACTCAGAGCCCCAATTGCTGCACGGTAGCACGGCTATAGTGTAGCTGTCTCTATGCAAACAGTCTACGCCCTCGAAGAGCTTAGCAGCGGCCTCTGTCACCACGGCTCCTGCTCTGCTCGACTCTATGAGGCCGGTAGCGCGGAGCCTTGCTAGGATGTTCCTTGTACGTTTATCGCCGAGACCCAGTATACGCGATAAGCTAGGCCTGCCAATAGGGCCATGTTTTTTCACAACAAGGAGTACAGAGACATAGTCTATTAGATCCCTACTAGGTAGCTCTCGCCCAAGGCTAGCTACTATCTCTTTGGCCTTGCTGCACATTATCTCTCTCCTCTGCCGGAAGGCGGGGAACAGTAGTACCAAAACCGTACTTCTTCACAGTCTCTATCCACTCCTTCTCGTCCACATCTATACCCTCGGAGATGAGGTATGCTGCAAACTCCCGGGCAGTGACCTCCTCGCTATAGAGTATTTTCCTTTCAACGTCCCGCCAGTTGCTCTGTGCTCTTATTCCAGCCTCCTCATAGAGCCACTCCGCAAGCTGGCCTGGCTCAATCCCTGCCTCGCGTGCACGCCGCAGGAGCATCTCCTTAAGCTTCCTATCTAGCAGCCGTCTGCGAACATAAGCCAAGAGCCGGCCTCCCCCGGTCCGTGAAGTCTACATCCCCTCTTTAGTCCTAAAGGGTTAGCTACAAGGCCCCGGTCATCGGCCGGCGTGTTCCACTGTACACCTAGACCCGTTAAATAGAGCCGCCATGCGTAGCCCTGCAGGCTTCACTAGGAGCTAGCTAGGAGGCAGAGCTTGCCACCGCTAGCTGCCAAGGTTCATGTTCTTGACTGGAAGTTTCAAGTAGTCTACAACCTTCTGTACAATCCAGGCATAGCGCGGGTCACCGTAGCTATAGCGGAGCTTAAGCTTGCGGTAGACAGCCCGGTAGAGCAGCTGCGCGTCAGACGAGTAGACCTCTATGAAGCCCTTAACGTGGCCCCGAAGGTTCTTCACGAGGTAGACGTACACCAGGTACCAGCCCCGAGGCACAACTATGGAAGCGGTATAAGCGCTGCCTCTGCTATACAATGGCTTCTCCTTCTGAGTTATCCTAGGCCGCGGCTCTACTACCTCGCCGCTCTCGGATACCAGTAGAGCCAGGCTCCGTACAGCATGCTTGCCACTACGGCTCTTGCTCATCTCTATCCTAACATTCAGCATAATGCTTAGCACCTCGTGCTAGAGGATAGAGAGGCTTATTGAGCCGGGGCAGTACAGCGTATTATGAGTATTGCGCCTTCAATAGATATCTTTGCGTCGCAGTCTAGGACATAAAGCGTGACATCGTTGTACATGCCAGTAGGCAGCCTAGCTTTAACATTATCGAGTACTATGCTCTTTACTCCTCTGTATATTTCTTCAGACACCTTTCTTCCAGAGCTATCGTATACAACCTTCTTTACAACGCTCCTATCACGCATGTGGAAGATGAGAGTCGTGGTCATAACCCTTAGCCCCCGCTAGGCTGCAACACGGGCGTCCTATATACAAGGTGTCTCTAGGAGGCCGGGATAGCCTAATCCTCTACCTCTATATAGAATCTTGGTGGGTCTATGCGTTGGCTCCTGCACCTAGGACACTTGCTTGGCTTCCTAGGCGTATCAAGTCCCTTGAACACGTATCCGCAGCTCCTACAGCTAGGCGGAATCATATATAGGGTAGCTCTTCCACCATAGCTACGCCTAAGGGTCTTCGCAATATGTCTCAGGTGGAGATAAACCTCGTGCTCGCCGGTAACAGGGTCTAGGCCTACAAGCTCAGCTATCTCTCTGGCCGATAGCGGGGACTTGCTTTCAAGTAGGACACGGATAATGCGTTTACGTACAGTATCTTCGAGCGACAAGAGCCTATTCCCTGCTATAACTAGCGATAACAAGAGCTAATACATGTTGATACACGAGGGTCTATCAAGTGCTATGCTGGCTTTTCAACTATCTCTGCTAGGCGCTGCTCGGCTACAGCCTCAGCTTCGTTGAGTATCTTTCGCACATGCT
>DQVR01000036.1 GCA_015661645.1 Pyrodictium delaneyi | reverse complement strand
TGTCTCCTGCCGCGCCTCCGCCGTGGAGTAGGCGGCCTATAGTAGAGCCGCGTGCCCTCACTAACCCGGACTTCACGTGATGAAGGCTTAATGACTACGTAGGGGGAGGTAATGGGGCCGATTATGTCCAGGAGTATACCCACCCTGTTCATGTCTTCGTCGTAGACTACAGTATTGAGTGGCGGTACACTGTTGTCCTCTCTCTCTAGCCTTGCTACTATGTACCCGTTAGGGGTCGTGTGAAGCACCGTGCCGAGCCTTTTCAGCATAAGACGTGCCCTCGTTGCTGGGGGGTGGCGGGCGGCTCCTATTAGTTACAATGAAGTAGTCAGAGTAGAGGCAAAGCGGGTTAAAAGCCACAGGACCCGTAGTACCGAGCCATCCAGGCGGTACGGCATTGAACGAGGGCATAGTCATAGTAGGCTGCGGCTCCGTAGGGCTATTCCTGGCAGCCAACATAGCGTCAGCAGGGTATAGGCCGAAGCTACTATGCCTCAGCGCTGACAGTGTCACGCCCCTTCTGCAGAGAGAGGTATGTGTCCACCATGGTGGAGGTGAAGCCCGGGCAAAGGTATCGGTAGCCTATGTGTCGGCGGCTAGAGGCGAGTATGACTATGTAATAGTGGCGTCCAGGCTAAACAATATAGAGGAAGCGCTCAGCTCCGTTAAGACCCTCTTGTCCCCTGAAGGCGGCGTGATACTGGTCCAGCCATCGCCTTATGTTCTCGAACTCAGTGAAAGCCTAGGTATAAAAGTGGCTGGCGTGATAGGCCTGTACACATGTATAAGGAAGATAGGCGTTGGCGAGATAGAGTGGCCTGGGACAGGTGTTCTTCGCATCGCAGCTGCTGATCTCAGCGTGGACACGATAAGGCGCATCGTTAGAGTCCCCGGCCTCCGGACGGAGGATAAGGATGGGCTAGTGAAAGAGCTGTTATGGGACTACAGCATAGTTGCGGCAGCACTTCAGCCGGTCTCAGCGGTGCTGGGCCTCCCGTACTCGAGGCTCTGGAGGCTACGCTACGCCCGCGAGCTAGCCACCCTGGTAGCCGAGGAGGCCGAAAGGATAGCAGAGAAGGCAGGTGTGAAGCTATGGAGGAGGGCGAGCGAAGCCCTCGAGGAAGCAGCGAGTGTTAGAGGATGTATGCCGAGGATGCTTCAGGATGTTAATGAACGCAGGGAGACAGAGGCAGACTACATACTAGGTTACCTACTGAGACAAGCCGTAAGATATGACGTCTATACACCGTACACGGACTCAGTATACCTAATGGTTAAGGCTGTCGAGGAAGGTATGAGGAACGTCGCCTAGACATCGTCTATACCATGTGTAGCGGTGTATAAATAATGACTCCGAGGATTGACAAGAAGTATGTTAAGGCCCTTATCGAGGCCCTTGAAGAGTCGGAAAGGATAAAACCGTTCCAAGTTGTCAAGAGAAGGGTTTTCGCAAAGTATGGTATTCTCGGCACACGCTATGACAGTGTGTTCACAGCAATAGTGTATAAGATGTACCGTATGCAGGGTATAGTGGACAAGATAGTGGCGAGTAGAGCGGCTATAGAGCCGTCAAGGCTTCCAGCAGCACTACGGCAAACAGCAAGACTAGCTGTAGTCCTGGCAATGTTTGACGATGTAGGCGACGAGGAGTTCAATAACACGGTGATAAACGGTATTACGCACCTCCTCATGATACGGTTCGGCAACAAAGCAGAAATAGTATCGAGCCTCTACCGGAGCCTCTTAAGAGAGCCATGGAAGCCCAGAGATAGGATAGAGGAGCTCGAGTTACGCTACCTCCTTCCCGGCTTGCTGATAAGGAGGCTAGAGAATCTACTAGGCCACGAGGAGCTCGAGCATTTTGCGAGGGCAGTGAATACTAGGAGGCCTATCCTAGGATTTCGTGTTAATAGGCTTAAGACAAGTGTTAGCAGGATTATACGGGCGCTCAGGGACCGCGGGGTAGAGGCCTGGGAAAGCACTAGAGTACCCTGGCATGTGAGGTACCGTGGCCAGCTGGACTACAATAACTTCAAGCCATTGCTAGCTGGCGAAGTAGTGCCGCAGGACGAGGCAAGCGCTGCAGCCGGAGAAGTGCTAGGCGCAAGGCCGGGTGAACTCATTGTAGACATGTGTGCAGCACCCGGGGGAAAGACCACGCATCTGGCAGAGATAGCCCATAATAAAGCCAGGATAATCGCTTTCGACGTGTTTAGCGACCGTATGGAGAGACTCCTAGACCTGGCTAGAAGGACTGGCACGATAACATCAATCTATCCTGTCATAGGTGACGCCCGCAATGTGTCGTCCACTCTACGTCTCCACGCTGACCGCGTGCTGCTAGACCCTCCCTGCACCAGCACTGGTGCGCTAGCGAAGCACCCCGAAGCCCGCTGGAGGCTCACAGAGAAAGCGGTAAAGAAGCAGGTAGAAAGGCAGCGTACCATGTTACTAGAAGCGGTTAGATTACTTAAACCAGGCGGACTCCTACTTTACACCGTATGCAGCGTTTTACCCGAAGAAGGCGAGTACAATATACAATGGCTCCTAGACAGCAGGAGCGACATCGAACTAGTGCCGATCCAAGGCCCCTACGACGGGTCCCCGCTCCTGCCAGGAACCATGAGAGCGTGGCCACATAGACATGGCACTACTGGGTTCTTCTACGCGTTGATACGCAAGCGGCCAACTGTAGGCTTCTAGCGGTGCATGCATATACCCCCTAGCCGGGGGAGCTGTACGCCGCAGGGTACTGGAGGCATTGACGACGCAGCAAGCATGTCTAGTAGCAGTGGGCTCTACCAACCCCGTTAAGGTGAACGCTGTAAGGCGTGCAATAAGGCTGCTATGCCTAGCCGACGTGCAGGGGGTAGAAGTAGATAGTGGTGTGCCGCCACAGCCGCTTGGTGCCCATGAGATAGTTCTAGGGGCTGTAAACCGGGCGGTAAATGCTCTAAGAAAGCTAGATGCCGACTACGGTGTAGGCGTAGAGGCAGGTGTTGTGGAGACTGGCGTAGAGCCGCTAGAGCTACAGGCAGCGGCCATAGTAGACCGGGAAGGCTACGTGTCAGTCGGGCTGAGCCAGGCTTTCCCGCTTCCCCGTGACTGGATAAGCGAGCTGAATAACAGAGTAGAGCTGGGAACTATTGCTGCGAGAATAACTGGGCGCAAAGGTATCGGGGAGAAGTTAGGCCTTATAGGCTACCTTACAGCAGGCCTTGTGACCCGGACAGACCTTACATACAATGCTGTGGTTATGGCACTAGTCCCGAGGCTGAACCCGGGCCTATACAAGAGCCTCCCGCGCATAGGCGAGGTAATCGAGAAACTAGGAAGGGAAAGCAGAGCTTATAGCCAGGCAAGCCCCAATAGCATCACCGCCGGGGGCGAAGGCTAGATGGGCGTATACCAGGGTAATGACCTCAAGAAGCCCACTGGAGGTAGAAAGTGGCCACACCAGAAGGTAAAGAGGAAGTACTGGATGGGCAGATACCCTACTCACACGAGACTAGCGGACAAAGAGGTGCGCCAGCTGATAAGAGTACGTGGAGGCAACTATAAGGTAAGACTAAAGCGCGCAGTATATGTTAACGTAGTTGACCCCGAGACAAAGACCGCTAAGAAGGTGAAGATACTACGTGTTCTAGAAACGCCTGCAAACCCTCATTATGCACGCGCTAACATAATAACCAAGGGGGCTATCATAGAGACTGAACTCGGCAAGGCTGTCGTAACCTCCCGTCCGGGCCAGGACGGCGTCATAAATGCTGTACTGGTGGAAAAGAGGCAGTAAGGTTCTACTAAACATAGTAGGATGTTTTACACTGCTATCTCTTAGCGTGGAAGCATACTGGCGAGCCTTTTCAGTCTATCTAGCGCTCTCTTTCGGTTCTTCTCGTCGAGCCTAGCCTCTTCAACAACCTTCTCAAGGAACTCTATCACTTTCTCGGCGTAGTCTCGGCGGAATGGGTACGGAATGCCGTCCTTTCCTCCAGCTATGTATGCGTACCTAAATGGGTCGATGGGGCTATTCGCTGGATCTCTATGGTTTACAGGAACGCCGTATATTATTTCAGCCACAAGTGCTAGGCTGCGCAGCGTGGCAGGTCCAACACCTTCGACCAGTATGAGTTCTTCTATACTTTTAGGCGAGACTTCATAGATCTTGTTTAGGACCTTCTCTATATGGCGGGGAGGCCTGCTCTGTGGACGATAGTACCTAGCATACATCCTTAAGGCCTTGAGGGAGTCTGTAGGTCGGTTTGCCTGGAATGATGACAGGGGCACGACTCCCTTTACCAGGGTGTATGCTTGGCGTATCTGGTTCAGGAGCTTGCGGGGGTTCTCACGTATAAGGTCAAGTATAGTGCCACGTGCCTCGCTACTAGCTCGGCTCGTCATATCTATTACAAGGTTCTCTCTCTTGTCAGAGGCTATCGCGTTGTGAGGCTCCAGTGTTGGTATAGGGGGCAGAGGCTTTGCCCAGTGGTAGCGTCTTGCAAGTCTCTCCTCTATGTTCATTCCTTGCTGTATTATAGTCCACTTGCCAGTACGAGACACTATGACCGCGTGGTGGTATAGCTGGTACCCGTCTTGAAGCAGCACAGAATCGGTCTTGGCCGAGAGTTTCGAGACGAATTTAAGCTCTTCCACGGTCGAGGAGGATATGTTGAACGTCCCAGCTATACTCTCTATCTCGCGGGGCGCCTCCTTAGCCTTTTCGCCCTTACCGCCGGCCACGGCTATGCCCAGGCTAGGATCCTCCATAGCTACTTGTTTCACGATGCCGATAGTTACTGTTGTTGACCCGCTACTGTCCCAATCCATGCCAATAGCGTTGTTGAATGCCTGGAACCATATAGGGTCTGAAAACCACTCGACAACCCTATCCGGCCCATGAGTCTCAACCATCACAGAGAGCATAGCCTTGGCTAGCCTCTTCATGTAGTGCGCAAGCCACGCGGGTACATGGCCGCCATGGAGAGGTAGTTCAGCTATGCCCCGCATATCGCACTACCCGGCTTGGCCTACTGGTCAGTATTTTTGCGCCCCGGGTACAACTCTTAGGCATTAGTGCTAGTATTTTTATAGAAACCTATACGGTCTAGGTGGATATACGGCTTGGTTGGGCCTGAAATAGACCACGTGTAGAAAAGATACCTTTGCAATCGTATAGGGGCCTAGCTAGCTTCTCAATCTTATCTAATACCACAATATAGAGGGAAATCTGCTCAATACTTTAGCACCACTGCGTGTAACTAGAACTAGCTCCTCTATCCTTACGCCGAACTTCCCAGGAATATAAACGCCGGGCTCTATAGTTACTACCATTCCCTCGCGAAGCTCTATCTCGTTCTTGTAGGATATGCGTGGCTTCTCGTGAACTTCTATGCCTACTCCATGGCCGAGACTATGTATAAAGTATTTGTCAAGGCCGTTCGACGCCAGCACACGGCGCGCCACCTCATAGACCTCGTGTGCCGAGGCGCCAGGCCTAATAGCGTCTATAGCCGTGTATACGGCCTCATGTACGGCTTCCGCTACTCTCCTAAACTCCGTGGTAGCCCCGTCCATAAGGGTCCTGGTTATGTCGCTGCAGTATCCCTTGTATATGGCACCAAGATCTATGAGCACAGGCTGCGGCTTGTAGCCTAGTATGCGACGCGAAGAGGGCTCTGCATGTGGATACACAGTGTTCTCGCCAAATGCTACTATCGTCGGGAAGGCGTGGTCTATGGCGCCTCTACGCCTCATCTCATACTCGATAATAGCTGCTATCTCAGCCTCACTTATGCCAGCTTCAAGGTTAGATATGGCTGTGTTAAGCGCTGCTTCCGCTATCTCAGTTGCCACCTCTATGCGCTCCACCTCCCACGGCTCCTTAGTAGCCCTCATATCCTCTACAGTCTCGGATACGTCCTCCACGGTGAATGCTTTTTCAAGCTTCTTCACAAGGGTTATGGAGTCTGTTTCAACGAGTAGCTTGCAGCCATTCTGGAACATGGATGATATGATGTCGCTTGCCCTACCAGTAACCAGTCTATAGTCGTCTGTAGCATCAAGTGCAAGCCCGCCAGGAAGCCCATAAGGTGTAAAGGCTACGATATCCAGATAGTCGTCTAGCGCTTCCTCGGCTAGAGCCTTCTTAGCGCGTAGGAACTCTAGCGCAGGGACGAGTAATGTAAACGAACCGTCAGCAACTCTGTAGACCAAGTAGCCCGGGCCCCGGAACCCAGTAAAGTAGAATATACTAGCCTCAGTGGACACGACGATCCCGCACGTGTTTCTCTGCTCGGCTAGACTCCTAAGCTTTTGGAGCAGCGCATGACGCATAGCCGGTGCACCCTTAGACTAGCAGCGCCTTCTCCGCCGGACACTTGTACCACCTCGGTACATGGCAATTAAGAGCTTTTACGAACCCTATGCCCGCAGAGCCTCTTTAGCAGCTCTTCCACCGAATCGAAGTATTCGATGCAGCGTCCTATGCGGTCATCTACTACGCCGTCTTTGAAGCAGTTGGCAAACCTGTCGGTTTGTAGACCAGACCCCTTGAGGAAGAACACTGGTATCTTATAGCTACACGCTATGAGAACCTCGAATAGCGTCCCTATAGCGCCTCCGAGAACCACTACCACGTCGCCACTGCGTACAAGGATACTACTTCTTTCACGGGTATCCAGGCCAGTCCTAATAACTATGGAGCCTTCCGGATAGGCATCTCCCTCGTAGCCTCGTGGGATTACGAACACCATGGGAAGCCCCGCATCTCTCGCAGCATCAGCCACTTCGCGCATAAGGCCCCGATATCCGCCAAGCAGCACAACTGAGCCAGGGCGGCACGCCCTAAGGCCCTGCACCAGGCGGTGTGCCTGCTGGCGCAGCTTTTCTGGCGCGTTGCCACTATAGGCGGCTACGACGACCTGTAGAGGCATGACACCCAGCCCCGGCGTATTCGCTACAGCTAGCTCAGGGGTATAGATAGTTCCTAGTCCTGGAGTATAGCCTAAGAAACCCTCGGGGCCTTAGGCGGAAGAGACTCTAAACCTGGGATACTACGCGTTGGGCATATTGTCAGAGCAGCTACTACACCCAGTAGACGTTGTAGTTGACAGCCGTGAAGCATCAAAAAACAAGGATATTGTAAATGAGCTAAGACGTAAAGGGCTACGCGTTGCTATACAAGTCCTAGAAGCTGGGGACTACTATCTACTCGCCAGAGATTATCGTAAGGCCCTTCTAGTAGAGCGTAAAACGGTTACAGATTTCGCCAACAGTATACGTGACAACCGTATATGGGAACAAGCAAAACTCCTAAAAGAAGCAGCACAGAAGGAGGGCGTGAAACCGCTAATAATACTAGAAGGCTGGCTCGGCGTAATAGAGAAGCGTACGAGATGGAACATAGCGGCACTCCTAAGAATACTTGACGAGTTAGTGCTGGACTGGGGCATACCAGTTATACCAACACACAACAAGAGAGCCACAGTAGCCTGGCTCGCTGCAAAGGCTAAGAGCCTAGGCAAAACAGAGGAGAAACGCGTCATCCGGCTACGTGTCGAGAAAAAGCCGCTTACACTGAACGAACGCATACTATACGTGGCGGAGGGCCTTGTAGGGCCAACACTGGCCCGCCGCCTTCTCGAGAAGTTTAGAACACTTCGGAGGATAGCAAACGCGAGTATACAAGAACTTATGACCGTAGATGGCATAGGAGAGAAGCGTGCAAAGGAGATATACGCGATATTCAATACGACATGGGAGCCCCATGGGATTGATGAAGTATAGCAGCGCAGCGTTATGGGCAATGGTACACAGCTAATATGTAGCAGAAGAGGGGCCGTCTTTTGCTACATGTATACCCGCTGTCCTCGAGTTTCTTGCTAGTTAGGTCGCCGTGGAATAGCTGGGCCCTGCTAAAAACCCGGCCTTATGGCCCCTGTAAAAACAGGGTATAGTACTACTTCTCCTCAAAGTGGATGATGCTTACGGGGCAGGCTTCAGAGGCGGAAGCTACACAGTCCTTAAGGTCGGCGGGCACAAGGCCCTCAGCAGGATTGTCGTCTACACGCCACTTAGGCACTATCTGAGCCTTGCCATCCTCCTCGCTCATCTCGAAGACATCGGGGCAGAGGCTTACACAGACCATATCAGCTATGCACTGTTCACGGTCAATCCATACACGTATCTTAGCTTCGGCCACGAGCGTTCACCGTTTCCAGGGTGACCACACAAGGGAGCTTTTAATGCTTATCCGGCCTCATTCAGCCAGTTATAGCAGCTAGGAGGACCTTGGAGTCTTCCATTCTGAAATGGCGTCGCATGGTGGCCTGCTAGCTAGTGTCTCTACAAATGCCGGGACGGAGCACATACAATACACCATCATCCGCTCTAACCTGGAGACTACAGTCTCTATGTGCGCAGTAGGCTACTAGGGCGGCTACAAGTGCGTCCATCTCGTGTCTGGACATGTCTGGAGGAGGGTGTAGGCCAAACAAGCTATACAATTCATGGTAGGTGCTGCACTTGCCTACTCTCAGCACGCTCGCTGGGTGGGTCTCGATAACGGTGATTCTGTGCTTGTCTAAGACCTTGCGTAGCTTGGTAGCTCTCTCGGCTAGGCGCCTCATAGGCTCCATAGTTAATGGGAGTAGACGGCCACCGATGGATAGAAGCTTTCGCTCTACATGTCGAAAGCAATGTCCTGGAGGAGGCAGTGATAATGGTGCATCAATGGCAGCTACGGATACGTCGTGCTCAAGCAGGAGCTGAGTTATCTCGTCATCGTGATAAAGCTCTGAAATGGTGGCCAAGGATAGTAGTTCTCCAGACCCTAGGGCACAGATTATGGCAACACCAGTAGGCCTCCTTAGGGATGCCGCCAGGTCTACTCCTGCAAAGCAGGGCATCCTCCTAGCTCCTCCAATGCACGCTCGATAAGCTGTCTAGCGTAGTATAGCCTTGCACGTGGCCAGAAGAAGGCTAGAACCCTGTAGCGGAGAGGCATATTGAGAGGCGCGCCAGCAGCACGCGGATGGCCGCCACCGCCTAGCCTAGCAGCTATCTCCCTCACATTTACGCTGCGAGAGCGTAAGCTTAGGCCGCGTCCCTTACGCCTAATGATTACCGCTATGTCGGCCGAGTAGCGGTCCAGAAGGCTGTTGCCTAGTATACTAGCGTTAGGCGGGCCAGGCCGTTTGAGCACAAACACTACACGGCAGTCACGTATGGTAGCGATCACTACGTTCCTTAGGGCGTCGTTAAACCCGGTAAACTCCTTCTCGAGATACTCGTTGAGGGCCTCGTCTAGCTCGGGCCACCAGAAGCTACCCTCCCAGAAGCCGCGTAGTATTGTGCGCTTCCACTTGTCCCCCTTGCTGCCACGATAACGGTCTACGACACGGTACAGCTTCGGGGCTAGCGGGTCGTCCCACTTCCATAGGTCGGCTGCACATGTGGCCTTCACTAGTCTTGATATAAACTCGTCAGGTTCAGCGTCCAGCTCGCCCGGGGCATATTTAGCAACAACACCAGCTCCGCATGTCGCGGTATCTATATACATCTTTGCTCCCAGCGAGCTAAGCTTCTCCACCCACTCCGGCCTCCAGCGGTGATGATCATACCATTCTACCGTGATGCCTCGCTGTCTTAGGTCGGCGATGGTCCCCACTATGCTATCGAATGTCCCGGTGTTAGGCCCTAGATCCATTATGGCTACTCTCTCCACGTCGCCCACATCGGCTAGGACGCGGTGCAGCTTGTAAGGCTCTGCGAACATGATGGCAGCGTCCACGTCGGGCTCGGCGCCAGCGAGCCGCAGATATATGGCAGCAGCAGCTATACCATCTAGATCAGTGTGTGTTACCACAGCATACCGGTGCGTCAAGCCCCCTTACCTCAGCGCTGCAGTAGCTGCTAACCGCTAGCACCCCCTATAGGTGTTTAACCCGCGTAGACACAGCCTGGAGCAGCACTGGCCCCGGAGGATTCCTGTTACAGGGGGAGGGGCCTCAGCGACGCCGACCCAGCTCATAGCCCCAAGGCTATAAGGAAAGGGGGCTCACGCCGGTGTCTATCCTCACTGGCCCCTCTTGCCAGACTAGGCTAGGGAATCCCCGTGTCCTAATATAGTATTGATGTAGACCAGAGAGGTCAACGGGCCTGAGAGCCCCCGTAAAAGGGTGTGTAAGAGCCTTGACAGTACTAGACGAGTCCAGGATAACAGCTGTAGCGTCTGTGCTGAGAAACATACCGGCCTCGGCGGTGGACGTCATAGAGCTTAATGACCCGCAGTACGCGGCCATAAAGAAGCTAGTAGCCGTACACGGAGACCGCGCTGTTGTGCTTGCGGTGGCCAACGCTTTGATAAGTTACCGGCTAAGCCTGCCCGGCGAAAAATACTGGTTAGAGTTCGCCGACTGGGGCTCACGCATATCCACACCGTCCACCGGCAAGGAGCTAGTAGAAGCCATGAAGACGTTCCTAGCAGAGAGCCGTGGCAACAAGATGGTAGTCCAGCAGAAGGCTCGAAGACTAGAACGAGCAGCCCCGGTGCTCGAACGGATACTTAGAGAACCCGGAAGGTATAGAGACTTAGGCGTTCTGGTCAAAGAACTAGCTGGCGTGCTTGGCGCGCGTCCCGAAGAAAAGACAATAGTGTTTGCAGCGAAAATGGCCTACTATGCGTACAGAGCGCTAGGCCTAGAGGTGGCTGGCAAGAACGAAATCCCAGTGCCGCTGGATAGGCGGATGGCGTTGCTCACCTCGGCCTCGGGCATGATAAACTCTACGCCAGACAAAGTATTCACAAGGTACAGGCTAGACGCTGTCAGGGCATGGCAAAAGGTATCGCGTGAGTCCGGTATACCAGCACTACACCTGGATGCAGTAGTCTGGCTCCCAGCACACGGTATAGAGAGGAACCTACGGAGAGGACTTGAGTACGCACGCGACGAGTTTGCCCGTAGACTAGTAGGCTACAGTAAGGGTATCGTAGACTGGAACACGGCTAGGCAGGTAGCCGGCCAGATAATATACCGCGACCCATACTCCTAGCCCAGACTCTCAATAGCTTCGGCCAGAATACTGTATACTTCCTCTAAACTCTCTGCCGCCCGGGTACTAGACATCCACACCATGCGGCGGGCAGCGCGCTCAACAGCGGAAATTGCTCTGGCAAGGCTGCGGCAGTCTTGCGTGCTAATCGTACCCGGCAGGCCAGCAGGTGCCGGAACTAGGCCGCCTCGGACGGTAGCACGGAACACGTCTAGACCTCTTATCGCAGATAGTACTCTCTCGCAGTCGCCCTTCTTAGCGGCGTCCCTTGCAGCTTGTAAGATATCCAGGTCACGTAGATACAGCAATGGAAGCGCAGTATAGCTCTCCAGCTCTACATCGCCAGAGTATTTCTCGCTATAGACCGTAACTGGCAGAACGGCGTTTAACATACGGTACGCTCTGCCGAGGAGACGATAAAGACCACGGCTCTCAGCAGCTTCTGTGATCCGTTGTAGCTTATAGAGGCTAGCCGCGAGTGGAGGGAACACGCGGAGACTATCATGCAGCTCCTTCACGTAATCGTTATAGCTAAACAGCCTCCAGCCCTTCTTCAGCAGCTCTATGCTAGCCTCAGCGTAGAGTCTCACAGCCAGCGCGAGAACCTCGTAGTCAAGCCTAGCAGGAGTATCCATATCCGTATGGTACAGCTCTAGCCAGGTGTCATACCCCATTATAGTCGCCGCTTCAAGCCCTATTGACGAGAAGCTAAAGCTGTCACTATCAGTTGTATCCGGCTCCACAGAGGCGAATTCGAGCCCTAGACTGTCAGCAAGCCTTACCAGTATGCGTCTAAGCATAGGGGTCGAGTAAAGCGAAGCCCCATGGACAGCGGCCATGTCGAAGTTCAGAACCGCTACAACATCATCTAGTAGGCCTGCAGCCTTGAGCATAGCAGCATACTCGCGCGAGCCGTAGGCCCAATACCACCCAGGTAGCCTAGGGTCACCAAACTCCTCTGCGGTAAAGCTGACCAGTCTAATACGGCCGCTGGCTCCTGCCAGCGATTGTGCAAGCTTAGCTACAGCGAGGACAGCAGCTACACCAGATAGATTGTCATTGGCCCCGGAAAACCAGTTGTCGTGATGAGCTGAGACTATTACCTCGTGGTCGCCGCTCCCGAGTTCTAATATGGCTTCCACAATGTAGCCATAGCTGCTCTCCATGCGCCCGCCGTGAACGAGCCTAAGCTCTCTACACGACAATATATCGTGAGCATACTCACGCCTAACATGTACTACGGGTATACTCGCAAGCCCGGTGGACTCTAGTGTGAGTGGTGCGTCGGATACGACTATCCTCCGAAACCTCCCTGAAAGCCAGTCATAAAACACTATGCCGGCAGCGCCACGCCTCCGGGCCGCATTGTAGAAGACAAGAGTTCTATCCGGGTCGCGAGGGAGCTCTGCGACAACGATTCTCCCTTCTACGCTCCTCTTCCAGAGGTCATCAATGCTGTTGATGGCTACGGCTTCTCCTTCCACCTCGCTGCCAGCGTGGCCAGGCCAAGCGGCGGCGCGGACTTCACGGCCACAAGCATGGACTAGGGATCCTTCGTCTACCCAGGCGTTTACAGGAAGCGGTATAAGCCTAGCATCAACACCAGCCTCTTCCTCGAAGAGGCTCTTAATCTCCTTAGCGAGAAGATACTCGCTACGCGTGCCAGCCGGAGCCTCGCCGTACCGGGCAAGCCGTTCAACAAGAAGCCTTAACTTATCCACTATGTTGCTTGTCGTAGACATGTGCTATGCGCCCCGCGCAGCACAGACAGAGCATGGTATGAGTTGGTGTGGGTCGTGGCAACCTATGGCATGCGGCAAAGCGGTTACTGGGAGGCTCGTCTCTATGCGGCAGCTCCGAGTCAAGAAACCTATGCTGGGGCAAAGGTAGCGCCTGGCAACGCTGCGTCAGCTTTAGAGTGTGAGAGCGTAAGTAGGGTTTTGCTTCCTCTTTATCTTTATTATCTCCTTTAGAACTACTTTCTCGTCGTCGCTTAGCTCGCTTTTATACTTGGTGAGCCACATTATTGCATGCTTCTCCGATATGTCTGTATAGAGCACGTCACCCTCGTCTATGTGCCGCCCCACTAGGACATGGCCGCGTATAGAGATGGCTACAGCCATGCCTGCTCTCGCCTCATGCACAGTCTTCCCGCGGTCCTGGATCTGGTGGATGGTGCCTATCCTCTTGCCGTCCTCCCTCATAAGAGGGTATCCCGGCTTTATCACGCCGCCGAGTACCTCTACACCCACTATTGCTGGGTTGCTGCGCCTGAACACGTAGCCGGGTATGATCCTTATCTTGCCTGGGCGTATGAGCTGTTCTAGCTCCTTTCTCTTCTCTGCTTCTATCTGTTCGCGGTACCATTTCTCGAAGTCCTCGAGCAGCTGGTAGATCACATTATGTTGGAATATTCTGATCTCGTGCTTCTCTGCCTCGGCCTCAGCCTCGGGGAGGACCTTTACGTTGAAAGCCAGTATCACGGCATAGAACTTGTTGATCTCCTTGCTCGCGACAGCTTCTATTACGTCACGCTTGGCTACAGGGCCTACGTCAGCGTAGCGTATTGGTATGTTTTTCCGGCGTAGAGCCTCCACTAATGCCTCGAGGCTGCCTAGTGTGTCTGCCTTAACCACGACGCCTTCAGCGTCAGTCTTTATACGCAATGCCTCTATCTCGCGCCGCACCTTCTCGGCTAGCTGTTTGGCTTCTTCCTCGCTTGTGGCAACGTATATCGGTGCGCCAGCCACAGCATTTTCAATGCCCGGGGCAACTACGCGTACGCCAGCGGCTGCATAGACCTCGTCAACCGGCTCAAGTTCGCGCTTTGCTACGCGTATCTCTTGTAGAGGCTTTGGCATCAGAAGGGCACGTACACGTGTTATAACTGGCCCCTCGAGCCCGCCAGTGACTATCAAGTCGCCGCGCTTCAGCACACCATCATATATTATGACGTCGACGGCTGTTCCGAGGCCCGGCTGCTCGCGCAGCTCGAGTATAACGCCCCTTGCCGGTCCTTCGGCAAAGCGTAGTCTATTCTGTAGATACCTCTGCGCGAGACCAGCGAGAACGGCGAGGAGTTCGGCTATGCCTTCGCCCGTCTTAGCCGAGATGGGTATGACCGCTACTGTGCGAGTGAAGTCCTTTACGCGGTCGAACCGGTCGGCCTGGAAGCCTACCTCGTAGAGCTTCGCTATCACGTTGTCCCATAGCCGTCTCTCTAGCTCCTCCTGTACCCACTGGGGCTGCTTGCGATACGATATAATAAATGGTGTGTTGGGGTTAGGCTTCCAGCCCGGTATCTTGTCAATCTTGTTAGCAGCTACTATGAATGGCACACGGCGCTGCTTGAGTATCTCTATAGACTCGTAGGTCTGGGGCTGAAACCCCTCGTTGATGTCCACAACGAGTATAGCGAAGTCCGCGACACTCCCGCCACGGCGCCGGAGATTGGTAAAGAGCTCATGGCCAGGCGTGTCTATGAAGAGGAGCCCTGGTATTATCAACTTGAAGGGAATAAGCTTCTTCAGGGGTTCGGCAAGCCTCTCTATGACGCTTGCTGGTACAACGCTAGCGCCGACGTGCTGTGTGATAAGCCCGGGCTCCTTGGCTGTCACCGCTGTTCCTCTTATCCGGTCAAGGAGTGTGGTCTTGCCATGGTCCACGTGGCCTAGCACAACCACTATAGGCTGTCTTAGCCGTTTATCTGTAGATTGTCCGCCGGCCGTGCCGGACAAAACGACGTCACCCGTGCTAGCAGCATGTAGACACCCTACTATAACGTAATAGCCACAATAGCCGCACGAGACTGCTCTCGGTCTCGTGGCCTAACTAGGCCCCTGCTCCAAGATACCAAAATAAAGGGGTCCAGGCTCCCCCATGTCGTGGCCCTCCGTTGAGGAGGGATGCTGGGCCGCAAGGGCCCGGGGATGAACCCTTAGAGGTGTAGGAAGCGGTGCCCGAGTTCAAGATAGTGATATCGGACCCTGAAGCTAAGGCAGACTCTCCCGTGCTAAAGGTGAAGATTAAGGGCGACGAGAACATAGAGTATGGTGAGGAGGAGAAGAGCCAGCGCAAGCTACCAGTCTGTAAGGCTAACCCCAAGCTCGTAGAAAAGCTGGGTGCTGTACACAACATAATCACTGTGAGGATAAGGAAGGAGGAGAAGAAAATTAAGCACACTTGCAGAGTAGTAGCCGACACAGAAATACCAGAGGACGAGGTACGCGTAAGCCTAGAATGGCTTGGTGATGCTGCCGGTGTGGAAGAGGCCGAGGGCGAGGTATTCCGTGCTAAGGCATGGCAGATAACGATAGCAAGTCCCCAGGCAGACCAACTGATAGGTCTAAAGATAGGCGACATCTTTGATGGCGGACTTGTAGGGCTCTCCGGCTATCAGCTAAAGATACGCGGCGGCAGTGACAACACTGGCTTCCCAATGCTTCCATCAATACCGGGCCCGGTGAAGAAGCGTGTACTGCTATCCGGCCCACCAGGCTTCCATCCGCGTGAGAAGGGCGAGAGGAGAAGGAAGACAGTACGCGGTAATACGGTAACACACGACATAGTCCAGATAAACACCGTAATAGTCTATCCAGAGAACAAGTAAAAGCAGCTCCAAAGCCGAGCCATAGAGCACCGAGGATGTTATGGGGGTTTTAGGGGCACCTATCTCTGCCTTCTCTTCTCCAGGCAATCGGCCGTAGCAGTGGTACAAGCCTAGCCTTCTTTATTCCCTTAGCCCTAAGGCACTAGGGGTGGGGTGCGTCAGCATTGGCTAAGTTCGATATGGATGAAATTGAAGCGCAGCGGCAACGGCAGCCCGAGGTCAACATAGGTACTGCGGGACACGTAGACCATGGCAAGACCACGCTGGTGCAGGCCCTTACTGGTGTCTGGACAGCAAAGCATAGCGAGGAGCTGAAGAGAGGCATGACTATAAAGCTTGGCTATGCCGAGGGCGAGGTATGGTACTGCGAGGGCGCCAAAGAGCCAGAGGCATACCAGCCTTTCCCCGAACTTTGCCCGGAGGGTACGGTGCCTAAGCTTCTCCGAAAGGTCTCTTACGTGGATGCGCCGGGACACGAGATACTGATGGCAACGATGCTTTCAGGAGCAGCGCTAATGGATGGTGCGCTCCTTGTTATAGCGGCTAACGAGCGTTGCCCTCAGCCACAGACTTACGAGCACCTAATGGCTCTAGACATAGTAGGGGTTCATAACATAGTCTTGGTGCAGAATAAGGTTGACGTAATAAGCCCAGAGAGAGCCCGGGAAAGCTACAGAGAAATAAAAGAGTTTGTGAAGGATACATTTTCAGAGAATGCCCCCGTAATACCGGTAAGTGCTCTACATAAAGTCAATGTAGACGCAGTACTCATGGCAATGGAGTACCTTATACCGACGCCAGAGAGGGACCCAGCCAAACCGCCACTGATGTTCATAGCCAGGAGCTTTGATGTAAACAGGCCAGGCACCCCCGTCGAGGAGCTAAGAGGTGGTGTAGTTGGCGGGTCTCTCATCCAAGGAGTCCTCCGTGTCGGCGACGAGATAGAGATAGTACCAGGCGTACGCGTGGAGGAAAGGGGCAGAGTACGCTACGAGCCCCTAGTAACAGAGGTAACAAGCCTACGCTTCGGCAATCTAGAGGTAGACGAAGCCAAGCCAGGCGGCCTAGTAGCAGTAGGCACTAAGCTCGACCCATCAGTGGCCAAGGCAGACAACCTGGTAGGCAACATATTAGGAAAGCCCGGACACCTACCACCCGTGCGCGACACCATAAGACTAGAATACTACATGCTTGAGCGTGTTGTAGGTGCACGCGAACTCGTCAAGGTGCCACCGCTGCGCCAAAGAGAAATAGTAATGTTGACTGTCGGTACAGCGATAACCCTCGGTATAGTAACAAACGCTGGCAAGGACGAGATAGAAGTCAGGCTACGTAGACCGGTAGCAGCATGGGAGGGCGCTAGAGTAGCAATATCCAGGCAGGTCCTTGGACGCTGGAGGCTGGTTGGATGGGGGTTAGTAAAAGACTAAAACGAGTCATTTACGACACAAGCATACTCATGCTACTCTATGAGGGGGTCCCTGTCTTCGAGGAAAGCGCCTCTCTACTCCTATCCAAGCCAGAATGCGTAATCCCGCGACAAGTCCGGGATGAGCTAAAGAAGCTTGCTGGGACAGCCAGCTCTATACACCGTAGAAAAGCGGCGCACCTTGCCCTAGAAGCTATAAGAAAGATGGGCTGTAGGATAGTGGACGTTGACGCGGATAACACGGATGATGCTATAATAGCTATAGTAATGTCTGACCCCGAAGCCATAGTGGCTACAGCTGATAACGAGCTTAGAAGAAGGCTAAGAGAGATAGGGCTTCCAAATATATACTATCGTAGGTCCCGCCACGGCCTGATGCTTGAAGGCGCGTAGGCAGGGTCACCCTGGCCGTAGATCATAGAACCATAACGTTATTAGCCGCGTAGCGGACACACTTAATACTTCCCAGTCTCTAGCCTCGGGCTTGGCGCTCCTAAAGAGTAGTGTGAGCAACGCTGAGGCTCACCCGAGGGTGACAACTTGTACATGATATACCGGGTTAGAGACACTGTTAGGATACCGCCAAGTCTGTTTGGCATGCCTCTCGAGGAGGCCGCGCTGCAGGTACTTACTGAGAAGTATGTGGGCTACGTTCACCCAGATATGGGAATTATAGTAGCTATATTCAACGTTAAGGTAAACGAAGAAGGGCGTATCATACCAGGCGACGGTGCAACCTACCATGAATCGGAGTACAGCGTGCTTGCATTCAAACCAGTAGTAAAGGAGGTGGTGGAAGGCGTTGTGGTTAATGCTCAGCAGTATGGCTTGTGGGTGAACCTTGGGCCTGTAGAGGGCTTTGCACACGTAACACAGCTGATGGACGAGCGTGTCATGTTTGACCCGCAGCGTAAAGCGCTCATCGGAGAGCGTACTAGGCGTATAGTAGAGGTAGGTGACGTAGTTAGAGCAAGGGTAGTATCAGTATCGATACCGTCAGAGCCTACAATGAGGCCAAGGATACAGCTGACTATGCGGCAGCCATACCTGGGTAAGCCGGAATGGTATAAGAAAGCTGGACAGCAAGAGTAAAATGTAAACGGAAGTATACCTATTGGATCCAAGTCTTGTTTTAGCATACATTGTATTATTGTAAACAGTATTTTGTGACACTTTGCCGGCTGACCGCCTCCATATTGGCTACAATAGTTTGACGGGGTTGGAGTAGGCATGTCTGCAAGGAGGGTCAGAGTACCACCCTTCAAAGCGTGTAGGAAGTGTAAGAGCCTAGTACCACGCGAGGCCTCCCGTTGCCCGGTCTGTGGCTCTACAGACCTATCAGAGGACTGGGAGGGGACGCTGGTAGTAATAGACCCAGAGAAGTCGGTAATAGCAAAGAAGCTTGAGATAGCAAAGCCTGGGAGATACGCGATAAAGGTCAGGTAGTGTATGGAGAAATAGGGCCTAGGAAGGCCGGCTGACCTCAAGCTGCCCTCTAAACGGTTAGGGCGTCAAACCAGGAGCCACAGTAAGGGCTCAACGGCGGTATGCTGCATGTAGGTGTTTTGGGCTATGAGTATCGTTAGCTCAGTCCTCTGTATGCCGGATGAGCTTAGGCCACTCCTTGCCTCTCGGACACCCCGCGGGAGACTAGTCCCTAGCCTAGCCAACGTACTAACTGAGCTAAGGTATTCAAGGCTAATAGTGATAGGGGATAGGGTGACGAGGGCAGCGTTCAAACTAGGCCTAAAGCCAGTGCTAGCCATATACGACTGTGTGGAGATGCGGGAGAACGTTGAGTGCCCAGAGCCGCCTAGCCACTATCGGCGCGAGACCGTGTTCAACCCTCGTTCATCGGTGTCGTTTGTTGCTGCGAGAGTTATCCGAGACGTGATACGGCAGGGAGCTAACACTGCTATACAGGTTTATGGCGAGGAGGATCTACTTGCTATACCAGCTATACTATACGCTGATATAGGATATGTAGTGGCCTACGGGCAGCCATCCCGCGGGGTCGTACTGGTCTGGGTCGATTCGTATGTTAAGAGGCTTGTAGCTAATCTTTTACGTAGTTTTGAGCCGTGCAGCTCAAGCTCGCCGGGAAAGACTAAAGAATAAACCCGGGAGGCCCGGTGTCTCCACGGGGTTAGACAG
>DQVR01000106.1 GCA_015661645.1 Pyrodictium delaneyi | reverse complement strand
CAGGATAGAGAGCTACGCATACAGATCATAAAGCAGTACATAGCCCTACTGGAGGCTGAAATCAACAGTGCCAAGCCTCGTAGATCTGTTTAGCGGTGCTGGCGGGTTTGCAGAGGGGTTCCGACGAGCTGGGTTCCGAGTACTACTCGGCATAGATAATGACCCTGCTGCGATCCGTAGCTACAAGGCCAACTTCCCCGAAGCAGTGGCCCTAGCCATGGACATAAAAGATGTAACTGGGGCACTCATTGAGAAGCTCGTGGGCCGCCCTGACGTGGTTATAGGGAGTCCGCCGTGCGAGCCGTATACCGGGGCAAACCCGCGGCGCATGAAGAATCCTATAGACAGGCTGTACCAGGACCCGGCCGGGCAGCTGGTCCTTCACTTCGCCAGGATAGTGGGCGAGCTAGAGCCCAAGGTATTCGTTATGGAGAACGTACCTGGCATACTAGACGTGAAGGAGGAGCTACGCCGCATATTTGCTGAGGCTGGTTATCCCGAGATATACTTCAACGTGCTGGCGGCCGAGGACTACGGCACGCCTAGCCACAGGCTACGTGTATTCATCTCAAACATCAAGATTAGGCCACGGAAACTCCCACGCAGGATGACCGTTGAGGAAGCTCTTCGGGGTCTCCCGGAGCCTGGTAGCGGTGATGTACTGAACCACGAACTGCCGTCAATGAGTCCTCGGAAGGCGCGTCGAGTAGCGAGACTACGCTGGGGCCAGGCACTGATATACTACGAGGGGGCTGAGGGACGCCGCTATCCCAACCTCGTAAGGCTCGACCCGAGGCGCCACGCACCGACAGTACTCGGCTCGAGTAGGTTCATACACCCGTACGAGGACAGGTTCCTCACTGTTAGGGAGCAGGCGAGGCTGATGGGGTTCCCAGATAACCATGTGTTCCTTGGAGGTAGGGATGAGCAGTACAACCAGGTTGGCGAGGCGGTCCCCGTCCCACTAGCAGAGGCTATAGCGTGGGAGGTTAGGAAGTTTCTCGAGAAAGTATCCTAGACAGCGGGTAGAGGAGTAGAGCTGCCTCGGCTACCGGCGTTAGCCTGGCCTCAGTGCCCACCGGGTAGACAGCTTCACCTAGGCCAGCAACATCCTTTCCTGGGGCAGCGTCTATGCCCCCAAATACTATCAATACGCTTCCCTGGCTGCTGGCTAGCTTCTCCGCGTAGCTCCAGGGCTCTACCGGTTCACCGTACTCCCTCGAGACCACGACTACCTTGTCTGGCGCAAACAGCTCTATAGCATCCTTCACGCTCGGTAACACTGAGAAGCTCCTGCCTAGCCTCAGAGCCAAGCGCGTAACCTCGGGCACACCGCTCGAGGCTGCCGCGCCATAGACCTTTGTAGCGACCAGGTGGGTGAAGCCGAGCCCGTAGGCCAGCTTAGCTACGTCTATCAAACGCTGAGCGCTTGACACGTCGTGAACTAGCACCGTCACCCTCGCCTTCAAGGATGCTCCTGCACCCAGGAGGAGCCGCTAGGGCGGGGGCTCAGCACTTAAAGGTGTCCACATAGCTGCCTCGGCGAGTACAGCCTTCAGCACAGCCCCGCGCTTTACAAGGGAGGCTTAACCCGAATTTAGGGCTCGCCTAGCTCTATCCTATTCTCTGGCAGGGCGTGAGCCCCAGGCCCTGCCTCCAACCAGCTACTCCCGGGGACACCCGGTACTCCGCGAGAGTGGTCGCTATGCCACGTGTTGTCGCCATTAAGCTCCCGGACAGTGTCTACCGCGAGCTAGAGGAGAGGGCTAGACGGGAAGGGTTCCCCCTGGTATCCGACTACCTACGCTACCTCATTATGAGGGAGCTCGGTCTCGTCGAGAGCGGTAACATAGAGGCACTCGTGGAGCGCATAGTGTCTGAGAAGCTTAGAGAGATAGCCGCTGGCGAAAAGATAGAGGTTATCCCACCGGACCTAGAGAAGCTCGTTACCAGGCTCGAGCGGCGCATCCAGGACATGGTTAACCCGTGGACTGCTAAGATAGACTCACTGTCCTCGAAGCTAGCTGAGGCTATTGAACGGCTCGAGTCGCTAGAAGAACGCGTTAAGAGCCTCGAAGAGGCGTTGGAGAGCCAGCGTCGCCGTGAGGGCACGATTACCCGGGTTCAGCCCCAGCAAGCCTCGGAGAGGAAAGAACACTATCAGCGGGCTAGGAGGCGTTCCGCTATAGAGAGGCTCCGGGAGCAGGGAGTAGTCTTTGAGCATGATGTACAATGGCTCCGGGACCGCGACGCGTTCTTCGAGAAGCTAAGGCGCGAGGGCGCCTTAATACTCGATATAGGGGGAGAACGTGTAGCCGTTGACCGGGCTTTCTGGGAGAACTTCCGCGAGAAAGTTGAGCAACTCCCAACAGCAAACGACGACGAGATAAAGCTACTACTAACTGATACCCAGTACACGCTCTTCCAGAGGCTTAAAGAGGCGGGCCTAGTATACTTCGACGCATCGAAGAAGGCTTGGCGCTTCGTAGAAGAGCCTAGAACAGAGTAGAGTTCCGCTGCGCGCCTCGGAGCCAAGTCATTCTTCACTGCCCCGGCCGGCTGCGGCTCCGACGCTGGCGTAGTCTTCATCGGCCGGCAAGCCCAGTATCCGTTGCTAGCAGCAATGTGTGGGGGCTCTAGAGGGGCGAAACTCGCCATCCCCCATGCATGGCGCGGGGTTCGGATCGGCTGTAAGACTTCACAGCCCCCGTGTAGTAGTGAAGAGAGGGCTAGTTCTCGGCCCCTAAAATACCCGCGAAACAGCGGTCAGATGAACACAAGAGCCCTCGGAGCCTAAAGCTGCCAGCTAGATAGGTATTCTCTCTGCTCATCGGTTAGCTCGTCTATGCTTATCCCCATGGCTTTTAGCTTGAGGCGTGCAACCTCCTCGTCTATCTCCCTGGGTACCACGTAGACCTTTGGCTCGAGTCTGCCACGGTTCTTGACCAGGTACTCCGCTGCGAGTGCCTGGTTCGCGAAGCTCATGTCCATTACCTCGCTGGGGTGGCCCTCAGCTGCTACAAGGTTCACTAGGCGGCCCTCTGCCAGCAGGTATATCCTGCGGCCATCTGCTAGCCGGTACTCGGTGACGTAGGGCCTCACTTCCCGTTTCGCTACCGCCATTTCCTCGAGATCAGGCACCCATATCTCTACGTTGAAGTGGCCAGCATTAGCCAGTATAGCACCATCCTTCATCACTTCCATGTGCTCCCGACGTATCACCTTTTTGTTGCCCGTCGCTGTTATAAACACGTCACCGTAGCGGGCAGCCTCCTTCATCGACATTACGTCGAAGCCATCCATAACCGCCTCTAGAGCCTTTATCGGGTCTACCTCGGTGACTATGACGCGGGCGCCCATACCCCGTGCGCGGAGAGCTATGCCGCGGCCAACCCAGCCGTAGCCAGCTACTACTACTACCTTGCCAGCAAAGAGTATGTTAGTTGCCCTCAGTATGCCGTCTATAGTGCTCTGCCCTGTGCCATACCTGTTGTCAAACATCATCTTAGTGCGGGCATCGTTTACGGCTATAGCTGGGTACTTTAGCACACCATCCTTCTCCATAGCGCGGAGCCTTATTACGCCAGTAGTAGTCTCCTCTGTGCCTCCCCAAACCCCGTCAGCTATCTCCGGGTACTCTTTGTGAAGTATCGCGTGTAGATCGCCGCCATCGTCTATGATTATGTTTGGCTTCCACTCGGCCACCCAACGGATACACGAGAAGTATTCCTCCTCATTCATTCCACGCCATGCACAGACCTCTATGTTCTCCTCACCTGCAAGAGCAGCTGCGACGTCGTCCTGTGTACTTAGCGGGTTGCTTGCAGCTAGCCGAACCCCTGCACCGCCAGCAGCCAGAGTGCGGGCCAGCGCGGCCGTCTCCTTGGTCACGTGGAGAACCGCGCCAACACGCACACCATGAATCGGCTTCTCGCGGACAAACCTCTCTCTAATGAACTTAGCTACTACAGGCATGTGCATCTCTGCCCATTCTATCTGGAGCATACCTTTCTCCGCTAGAGCCCGATCCTTCACCCTGCTCGCCATTGCGTCCCTTACACCTCCTACGTGGCCAGGCATGCCTCCGCCAGACTAAAGACAGTAACCCCTACCGCCGCAGAAGGACCTAGCACTCGGAGAAGCTGGCTATACCATAGCAAGAGGCATAGACGACGTGATGGATGCGTAGAGGTATATGGGTAAAGAAGAATAGAAGCGAAGCGCGGCGAATGGACATGGTGGGCCCGGGGGGATTTGAACCCCCGACCGCCGGGTCTCTCCCTCTCATCCAGAGGCTCGACAGACCCAGCGCCTTGTGGACCGGCCCGGGGTCTGGAGCCCGGCGCTCTGCCTGGCTGAGCTACGGGCCCATCCAGGCACGTTTCTCAGGGCCCACCATGACGCTCATCCCCGCGCTTCCTGCGCGGGTCAGCTGGGGGTTCAACCCACGACTCTAAGTCAACCAGGGAGGGGTTTATTCCTTACCGCCTAGCCGGCTACACAAGTCCACGAGTACACAACAAGCACCTGGACAGCCGAGTACACGGAGCACCCGCATAGCCAGCGATACCGTCTTCGAGTGTACACCAATCCTCAGCGAGATCTCACGTGGTTCACTTACACCATTAGCCAAGGCGGCATAGACACTGCACGCTAGTCTAGCCGACACACTATAGGCTCGCAGGCCCCGCCGAGGCCTTATAAAAACTATCACCAGTCGTCCAGGCATCACAAATACAAACTTATTAGACGATCTTGCAACATACCAGACTTTTTCTACAAACCTAGCCCCTTTCATCGTTACATTAATAGAGCCGTTATCCACCCTTAGAAGCCCGTGGCGCGACGCCACCCATAGTAGTTTCCTCGCTATAGACCTTGATACTCCAAGTAATCGTGCGAGCCCGGACCGGTCTAGCTTACTTCTTGTATAGGCTAGATATGCTACTGGTAGAAGCCAGTCTAAGCTCATACTAGCTGCCCAAGAGGCTAGCCACTACCTGCAGAGCCAATAGAGCTAACTCATAATGCTCTAGTAGCATATAGCTATGGCTAATAGCGAAGAAATCGTATAGGCAAAGCGATTCTACTGCCGGTCTTCCTGTTAGCTGCAGATTGGGTAGTCGTCTGGCACCTTAGCGCGGAAGTACTTGCCAGTCTCCGGGCTCTTGAATAGGCCTATCT
>DQVR01000097.1 GCA_015661645.1 Pyrodictium delaneyi | reverse complement strand
GCTAGTGCGAAGCGCTCGTGATGGCTAAGATGGTCGCCTCTACGGGCTCTGGTAGCTAGGTCTGCTATGCATGGCGGAAACGCCTCTTCGATGACGACGCCTTTGGGTATCTCTACGCGGGTTCCCCGTATCCTTGGCTCCTGCCTCTCTGACAGTTCCTTCTTTATGTGCTCGATTAGCCCTACTATGGGCTGGGCTAGTTCTAGGCTGACATCTTTACCAATACTTCTTATTATTTTACCCTCTATATATTCAACTAAAATCTCCTTAACTATACGCAGTACATGTTGTTTTTCCAGATAGATTACACCCTTTCTGACCGGATAGTTTATTGGTTTCCAGGCATCATCTCCGAGAAGCCTCCGTGCCGCATGCAAGTACTCTACCAGGTTCATCGAATAGTGGTAGACACGGTACACGGGCACGCCACGGACAAGAGCTATTGGCTCTCTATAGCTCCTCCCGTAAGAGAGGCTCTTAAGGCCCACTATGCGGCCTAGATATGCCACTACCTCGTCCTTTTCGTCTTTTAACAGCTCGTACGCACGGTTGGCCTCGGCAAGAGCGAGGCGCGAGACTACCCATCGATTACCCGAGAGGTTTGCAGCAAGCGCGGCATAATAGAAAGAGAGTACCTCCTCCTCTAGGGTCTTCCACGGCCCTGGTATGAATGCGCGGCGAAGAGCCGCATCTAGCCGCTTGAACGCTATCTCTACATACTCTTTGCGCCGCCGGGCTACTTCGAGAGGACTCACGCCGAATCTCCTGCGAGCTACCGCTACAGGGTCCGCTAGGAAGGGGTAGAGCCTAGTATCGAGCAGCGCAGGGGTAGCAAAGCTCATAGTTCCTCTTAACCCCGCTGCGTCATCTATACACTGTGCCGCATTATCTCGGGGTTCCAGGCCCTTGCCGCGTCTAACCCTCTATTTCCCGGGAGACACCCTTCTAGGCGTTAGGGCTCAAGCTTCTTGAACCCGGGGGCTACACCTCTTCAAGTTTTATGGACAGGGGCTATGCCGAGCCTTTAGTATGGGTTCTCTAAAGGCTGCGAGCGTGTACGCGCATGACATCGGTTAGGTACATTGTTAACCCGGACCTAGCCACTGGTTATGACTTCATTAACTCTGCTGTTGTGCGGCGTGACCTGCTAGTAGTTGCTGCTAGGTGCAGCGTGGTCTATGAGGGGCGTGGGGCAAGTAGGCTTGGCGAGGGCGACCGCCTCATAATAGTTAAGCCGGACGGCGCTGTATTGGTCCATAGGCCTAGCGGGTATTCTCCCGTAAACTGGCAGCCGGATAGCCACGTGATAACCGTTGAACGGCAGGACAACTTGATATTATTCCGGAGTGTGAGAAAAAGGCCTAGAGAGATCCTCGAGATAATAATATCCAAGATATACTTCGCCATTGCTGTTCACGGGCTTGTAGACGATGCGGAATTCATAGAGTACCTTGACGAGGAGGAGATAGCTGACTATCTTGCACACCATCCAGAAGTCATAGAGGAAGGTCTAAGAGTTGTTAGGAGAGAACGGCCTGTAGAAAGCGGCTACGCGGATATAGTGGCTGTGGACTCCGAGGGCCGTTACGTAGTGATAGAGGTTAAGCGCGTAACTGCAGGGCTTGAAGCAGTCAAACAGCTCCATAGGTATTTAGAGAACTTTCGTAAGGTTAACCCCGAGGCCAAGGTTAGAGGAATTCTGGCCGCTCCAGCGATAACCAAGGACGCTCTCTCACTACTCACTAGCCTCGGCCTGGAGTACCGCCACATAGATGTTGCAAAGCTGTATCGTGAGGCTAAGCGTGAGAAACGCCGTGGCGGCGCCGCCTCGTTACTCGAGTTCATTAAGCGCTAACATCTTTTGGGTTCTGGGCACATCGGGTCCGGGGCCCCGGCTCTACGCGTGTTTAGACACACGTCAGCGGGCCCTAGATTAGGCTATAAATATAGGGTTCTTACTGCATGGCCTTAATGAGCATGTAAAGGGACGTAGCGGTGAAATGCCCTGGAGACACTAGGCTGGATCCGGGGCTCTCTCAAGCTCCTCGCCGAGGCTGATGCAAAGTATATCTTGCTTGCATTACTACTCTACTTCGTGTCTGTTCTCATATATGCTGTCCGCTGGGTGATTGTACTCCAGCGAGCCGGAGTAGGGCTACGACTCCGGGACTCTATGGCGGCGTATCTAGCGTCTATACTGGTTAACAATATCACTCCAAGCGCCCGGGCCGGCGGCGAACTCATGAGGATACTATATGCTTATGTGAAGACGGGTGCACCGCTGGTAAAGCTGCTCAATACCGTGGCATTCGAGCGCATATGCGAATCCATACCAGTTATAGCGTTAGCTTTTGTATCCATTTCTGAGGCGCTTCTCTCGGGTAATAGACCTCTCAGCGTTCTCCTCGGGTCTGTGCTGATAGTAATAGCCACTATAGTCGGGGTAAAGTACTGGGATAGAATACTTACCATAGCAGCTAAGAGGCTCGACTTCGACGACCAGCTGGACACTGAGGCTTCAGTTAGAAGGCTCATAAGCAATAAAGGCCTCTTTGCCGCTACTATTGCTCTTAGCGCTCTGGTGTGGGTATTTGACATTCTTAGGCTGTACGCAGCTGCATTAGCTGTTGGCTGGAAAGCACCACTACTCCGCTTCGCCCTAGCATCAGTAATGTACCTCGTTGTCGGCATACTAGCTATCACTCCCGGAGGCCTTGGCATAGTAGAGGGTGGACTTACAGCGGTCTTCGTGGCTCTAGGTGCCAAGCCTAGTGTGGCTCTTGCTCTAGTTATGATAGAGAGACTTATCTCCTATGGTTTCGCATCGCTAATTGGACTCCTCGTGGTGGTCATCGGCGGAGGCCCACAAGCTTGGACTCTCTTAAAATCGCGCTGGCGTCGGACTGGTTTTACCCCAAGGTAGGCGGCATAGAGACCCACATACATGAGCTGGCACTTGCTCTGCAGAGGATGGGGCACGAGCCCCACGTCTTTACCCACGATTATAGGGTGCTTAAACCTTACAAGGACTCCTTCCCTTACCCGGTCCACCGGCTTAGGGGGACATTCTACGTAAAGTCGGCTCATGTAAGCCTTGGTGCTGGTTCGCTCATAGAAGCTAACCGTATATACAAGGAGGTTGGCTTCGACATTACGCATATTCACAGCATATATTCTCCTCTGGCTATAGCTATAGCCAACCTTTCTAGAGGTATTCGCGGCGTACCAGTCGTAGCAACAAATCATTCGCTCTTTAGCTGGCGCTACTCGGCGATCCCCATAGTCTACGTTCTCCGCCGTCTTCTTAGGCGTGTAGATGCATACATAGCGGTAAGCCGTAAGGTAGCCGAAGATTCGCGAAGGCTCCTCAACGTAAATGGACACCCGATATACATTGTCCCAAATGCCGTTGATCCGTCTTTCTGGAGACCTCCTGAGGACGAGGAGAAGACCCGGGCTCGGAGGAGGCTAGGAATACCTGAAGACCGGTTCACCGTAGTAGCTGTTGGAAGGTTCACAAGGCGTAAGAGAATGCACGCCGTGCCCAGAATAGTCGAGGAGGCCGCCAGACGCGCCGGGAAACATCTCCATGTACTCATAGTCGGGGACGGACCATTAGCAAGCTTTGTGAGGGAGGAGGCACGTAGACACTCACGTCATACAAGTATAGCTATCCTCGGCTTCGTTGAGAGGCAGCACCTGCGCGAGATATACTGGGCTGCTGACGTCGCTATAGTGCCCGCCCGGCTTGAGGCTTTCTCTATAACTGCTCTCGAGTCTATGGCTTGCGGTGTCCCCGCTATCGGATTCCGCGAGAGCGGTGTAAGCGATGCTATAGCCGACCAGGTTACAGGGTTCCTCGTAGATAGCGATGAGGAGGCTGCAGCCAGGATAGCAGAGCTAGCTCTCGACGACGACCTACATGCAAGACTATCGCAGAACGCCCCATTACACGTGGCAAAACATTTCTCGTGGGATAGGGTGGCTCAGAGTATACTAGAAATATACCGTGCTACGATAGACGCTGCCTCCGGGAGCGATAAGCGTTATCTTTTATACAGTCTGTGGCGGTGGATTAAAGGTTGACACCAAGAATAGCTGTGCTGAGTTTCGATGTTGAGCAGGACTGCCCACCTTACCTGGCTTCTACCCGGGGCATGGAGGAGGGACTACCGCGCATCCTAGACATGCTCTCCGAGGAGGGCGCCAAGGCCACGTTTTTCTTCACCGCGGAAATGGCGAGGAAGTTCCCTAGTCTAGTCCGCCGGGTTATAGATGAGGGGCACGAGCTCGGATCCCATGGCTACATGCACGAGCGTCTCGATAAGCTCAGTCCTTCTGAGGCACGCCGCTTCCTGGAGAAGGCTACCGCAGTGTTGCGTAGGTACAGCAGCATACGCTCCTTCCGTGCACCGAATCTACAGCTTCCTGGCGAGCTACTACCAGTGCTCGAGAAGCTAGGCTACGTTGTGGACTCTTCCCTAGCTAGGTACAAGCCGCCGTTTCCACGAGGAGCGAGGACGGCTGGAGGGCTTGTACGCCTGCCAGTTTCCGTCACTTCTTCGGTACTACGTCTACCCTGGCGGCTACAGCGGCTTATTCACAATGCGTTAGCACCGCCGCTGGTATACTTCTCTCATCCCTGGGAGTACGTTGACATGCGTAGCGCTCCTATTCGGCTCGATTGCCGCTTCAATACTGGGGATGCCGCCCTAGACCTCTTAAGGAGGCTGATACGCTTCCTACGCGGAAACGGCTACACTATTACCACCGTCTGCAAGGCAGCTAGGCGGCTAGGCTATAGCGTTGAGTGCTAGCCGCGGCCCATGACTAGTATTCTCTCCACGAGTTCTACCAGTTCTCCGCTAGGCTGCCTACCGGTCTTCATCTGATAGTATAGCTTGGCTATCTCCATGCTACCAGTAGCCGCGGCGATAATCATCATAGCCTTGGCACCGCTTCTCTCCCGCTCCCCGAGCGCCAGCATCTTCTTGCCAGCCTCGCCGCCGCGCAGGTAGAGGTAGGTCCGGGTTATAGGCGGCCTAACCGCTGCATCTATGTCACGGCTCCACGGCTGTTCCTGCTCGCCCTTCTTCACCGCGCGGCGGATAGCGTCGAGGTACGCTCTGGAGTACTCTACCAGCTTGACAGCTGCCTCCCGAGCGTCGCCTTCCAGAGCCACATCTGATAGCAGCGCCCTGTAGACATAGAGGCTGGTGCTGGCCTTTGCCGCCTCTATTGCATGCTCTAGCCTCTCTCCGAGAGCTACTACGGCGCCAGCTATAGCTCCGGCTATGGCTGCTAGCCGCTGCGGTGACAGGTTGTCCGGCGTATCGAGGCTTGTATGGTAGTATCGGTCAGGCCACTCATTGAGCAGCGAGCCCGGCACACCCACTCCTATTGCTACGTCATGGTCGCTTCCCCACTCGTAGCTCTTTAGACCGGTGTAGGGCCCCTCTATGCTTGCTGCAATAGCCGCATCTAACACCGGGTCTAGCGGAGACGCCAGCGGGAGCGGGCTCCCTATGAGGTGGAGCACACCGCCCGTAGAGTCTAGCCGTGCACCGACCATGTCTATGCTCAGCGCGGCCATGAGGCTTGAAGGCTCTAGCAGACCTTGGGTAAAGGCTGCTGCAAGCCCTGTCCACTCGGGCGATGCGACCGCTATAACCGAGATACCCGTGTCTCTCAGCCGGTTCTCCATGGCCTTGAGCGCTGCCATTACCTCGACGAGCACAGCGACGCCACTAGCGTTATCATGAGCGCCGGGACTCGGGTGGCATATGTGTGCCGTTAACAGCACTGCATGGCCGCTGTCGCTTCCAACACGGGCTAGCAGCACTGGTGTCTCCGGCATTGTATGGTACTCGGCTTCTACGCGTATCCGTATCCTCTCGCGGTTTAGCCAGAGCGCCTTTTCCCACTCGATGCTCAGCGCCGGCGCGTTCGGGGGCTCCTGGAAGAACGGCGGGTAGAGCCCCCAGTACCTTACACCAGGCCCCTCATGGAACGCTATTACCGCCTCTGCACCAGCCTCAACAAGACGGTAGTACGTCTCCCACACCAGGCTTGATACTATTGGCAACGGCTCGCCCTGGTAGCTATCGGGGCTGCCCACTAGCCTAGCCTCTCCCTCTACACTGCCAGGCGGCGAGTGCACAACAGCCACAAGCGGGGTCTTATGGCTCGACGCGACTGTTTCCCAGCTTCCGTCGCTCCGTCTCCTCTCCAGCGTAGCTGAGTAGAGCCGCCAGCCCCTGGGCTCCCAGAAGCCCCAGTACTCGTAGAGCCCTAGTGGACCCCGGAGAGTCTCTAGCCTAGTCTCTATGCCTAGCTCCCCCATAAGCTGGGCCACATGCTCAGCAGCTACTACTACCTCGCTACTACCCTGGACACGATGCAGCCTTGAGAGAAGCGAAACAAGCTCGAAGGCCCGGAGCCCGTCCGCTACTCTGGCGGTTTCCTGGAGAAGCTGCTGTAAGCCCATAGCTGAGCCCCCACTATGGATTTGGGTTCAACTTTGGCGAACAGCGTTAAGAAATACACAAGAACGCGGAATTGCCTGGAACCCAAGGTGGTACAACTAGGTCCCGTTGATTGAACCACTACAAAGCGGCTAAGTGGACTTCATGCCTGGAGCTATCTTAGCAAGTATGCCTCGTATATATTCTTTTGTAGTCTCGTCCAACTCTAGCTCGCCCCTAGCGAGCGCGTCGTTTATCCACTCCTTAACAGTGTCATCAGCCATGAAGCCGAAGGCTATATAAGCCTTAGCTACACCATCATGCTGCTCTGCAGTCTTAATGACATCCTCGAGGGCTTTAGGGCTGGGCGCCTCAACGTAGAAGACTATGAAAGACGGCTTGCCTACCTCATAGAGTTCGAAGCCGAGGTTTTCCAGATGCTGCTTTACCTCACTCCTCTTAGGCTCATCACGGTAATGCGGGGCTAGGAGGAGGAAACCTGCAGCGAACGCCAAGCCAGCACTCACCTTCAGTTTCCGCTTAGGCCCAGTTATACCGGTTACAAGGTAGCCCTATATACGGTATGCAACGCTCTTTTACGATACATCATAGAGGCCGCCTTGAAGAAGGCTGCCGCGTTTCTAGTTGCCTTTCTGGTTACTGGTTCTCCTAAGGCTGAAGCCTAGTCTCAATACATCATGTGGACACGCTTCAATACAGCGTCCACACTTGAAGCACCTATAGTCTGTTACATCTCTCCCAGCGTGTATGTATTCCATGAGGTCTATGCTCACTGGGCATGCCATGCTGCAGAGGTTGCAGCCCCGGCACTTCTCGACATCTGCGACCTTTACACGGAACGGGCTATAGCGGTTCATCACGTAGCCGTATATGCCGCCTATAGGGCAAATGAACCGACACCAGAACCTCTTTACGCCGAACACGTACTCGGCCACTATGTTTACTATGAGCGCAAAGCCAGTAATAGTCGCCCACGCCATAGCCAGTCCTATAGTGGCTCCCGGGATGTTGTAGAGTACGCCGACAAGTATCGAGCCTAGCTTCGTTGCCCCCGCTACAGGCGACACTGTTGTGAAGAATGGCTGGCCGAGGACCACTGATAGCCCAAGGTAGGCTACTATCATTACCAGCGGTATAGCCTTCTCTATTGGCCCGGCACTGTGAGGCCTAGTTAACGGCGACGCTCTCGGACTCGAGAGCCTGCGCTCGAACAGACTGAAGAGTAGATCCATTGGGCATACCCAGCCACAGAAGAAACGGCCTAGGACACTGTAGAGCGCAAACACAACTAGCACTGCTATAACGGACTCAAGTGTCGGGCTACGTGTTGCAGCCGCCTGCTCCAGCCAGGCAAACACATCCATCATAGGTATTGAGCGGAAGACTCTACTAGAGGCGAGGCTTCCTTCTATAATCGCTCCAGAAACTAGCAGCTGCGTGGCAAAAAGCCCAAGCACTACTGCCTGGAGTAGCCTCCTAGCTATGGTGTACTTGCCACGGGGTGGTATGCCACGGATATTAAGCCAGAGCCTACGGCCGAGCCTACTACGCAGAGGCATTTAATCCACCTCTACAAGCCTCTATAAGAGATTCCAGGAGATTCATGCCTTCACGTCTCCACTCTTGCTGCTGCTAGCTGGCCCTCCGCTAACCCTGCTAGGGCCTAGCTCTGTTGTTATCTTCTCCTCCTCGATGCCCCTGATGTTTTGGATATAGTCAGTATTTATCGCGGTCCTCCAGGTAGCCTTGAACGGGTCGCTATGCTCTGTCTCCAGTATTAGTTTTAGGTATTCATCGTAGCTCATACCAGTATTCTTGTAGTTCTTGGTCCTTCGCTCATACTCCTCTCGCGGGAGAACATGTATGGCCGAGCCGCCTATAGGACACGCTGGAACGCATAGGCCACAACCTTTGCACTTGTC
>DQVR01000006.1 GCA_015661645.1 Pyrodictium delaneyi | reverse complement strand
GCCTATACATGGCGGTCCACTGGGGATCCCGCCGTAGCTCAGCGGCAGAGCGCCCGGCTGTAGGTGGGGCTCAGGCCCCCCACGCGCCTAACACCCCCAACGGGGGTTGGATGAGGGCGCGTCGGCATATGGGGCCTGAGAAGCAGATACCGGGCGGTCCGGGGTTCGAATCCCCGCGGCGGGACCACCGCCCGGGCCTCCTATCCCTCACAACCCTCTGTCCTGCAACATCCCAATGTTCCTCAGAACCTAGCCACAAACCGCTTCGTGGATCCATAATTCCTGGCGCTAGCTGGCTGCTACAAGTAGAAACCTGCATCGTGCAAGCTGACAGTGAATACTACGAGTTATACGAATTATGAAATACCGTAGTATCGGTATGAAAGCCTGCACGCCTTTTGTAAAGGTGTCACCAAGCCTAGATCTCTATTTCAGCGTTGTTCTCTCCAATAACTACATTTTCCGGTATACCAGTCTCTAGTACATGCTCTGCGTATTTTTGTGCAACGTCTTCCTCGCTATGTATTATTATTACCTTATTTGGCTTAGTTGACCTAACGATTTCCAGCAAGCCTCTACGGTCGGCATGACTGCTGAAGTCGAGCCATTCTACGCGTGCCCTTACAGGCTCCTCACTTCCCGGCATTAGTCCCTCTTCTACTACCCGGCGGCCATGAGAGCCAGGTGCTTGAAAGCTCACTAGTAGGACGGCGTTTCTTGGGTTTCCACCAATACGTTTAAGATAGTAGAGACTTGGCCCGCCTTTTAGCATTCCCGCCGATGCTATTATTATGCCTGGGTGTTTCCAGGCTCTGTTGCGGTCACGCCATCCTCTAACTATATTGAACTCGTTGTATGCCTTTCGTAGAAGCTCGGGATTGTTTATGTACTCGCTATTTTCAAGGAATATCTCTGTTACCTTCCTTATCATACCATCCACGTATACTGGTACGCCTGGGTCGTGCTCAGCGAGTATCATCATTATCTCTTGTCCCCTAGCTATACTGAAAGCCGGTATGAGTACTGTGCCTCCACGGTCAACAACTTCCTCAATTATTGCTAGTAGCCTTTCCTCTGCCTTAGCTCGCGGTGGATGCAAAGACGAACCATACGTCGCTTCTGTTATCAAGATGTCTAGCTTCCCTACTGCGTCGAGATGTGCTGGTTTCATAAGCTTGGTTTCTATAGTGTTTACATCGCCCGTAAATCCTATCCTTATGCCATCCACGTCTAGTACTATAAAGGCGCTGCCAGGTATGTGACCCGCAGAGTACACCGATAGCTCAACGCCGTCTATGTCTATGCGCTGCCCATACCGTACATACTCGGTGGCGTCAAGGAGAGCCTTTACTTCCCTGTGCTCGTACGGTGAGTAGTAGCCGTTTAGCTTTAGGAAGTCCTCAAGCATTAGCTTAGCCATCTGTGCTGTTGGCCGCGTAGCGTAGACCCTGGGACTTCCAGAGATGAAGTACATAGGCGCTGTACCTATGTGGTCTAGATGAGCATGACTCATCACTATGGCGTCAACATACTTTGGCGGATAGGTCGCTGCGAACACCGGCCTATCCTCGTCATCGAAATTTACTCCGGCGTCTAGCAGTATACCCCGCTTTTCGTTATTGCTACGCCTTACTAGTACAGACATCCTACCTACTTCCTTGCCTCCTCCTAGTATCCTTATTACCGGCCTACCCAATCTCTCTACTCACCTCTAACATCCAGGGAGGTTCACGGCCTAGTAGCCTGACCGAGCGTATACCTCGTACCATTGTCTCGAATGGTGGCAACCCCGTTAAACGCGTGATACAAACCAACCATTATATACTATAATGGCTTGCTATCTTACACGGCAACGCCGGGAAGTAGGTAGCTGGAGTCAGGGCTCTGGAGGTGCTGTCTTAGTATGTTCCGGTTTAGCCCCGGCGACTTAAAAAAACAGCTAAAGAGACTTGGGCTGAAGAATGTTGATGTAGAAACCCTTGAGGTTGAGGAAATCATAGTACGCCAGAGAGATGGCAAAGAACTAGTACTAGTAGCGCCTCAAGCCATAGTAGTAAAGATGCCGGGTGGGGCCATAATGATGCAGGTGATGGCTCAGCGTGCTGAAGAGACGGAAGCGCAGAGACCCGAAGATACGGCATCCTTTAGCGAGGAGGATGTACGGCTAGTAGCAGAGCAAACTGGCGTGAGCCTAGAAGAGGCGAGGCGCGCACTCGAAGAAGCGGAAGGCGACATAGCTGCAGCAATAATGCTTATCGAGGAGAGGCGGCAAGCCGCCGAAGGCTCATGACGAGTTCATCTATGTCCCTAGCCATGCTTAGTATCACTGGTATTCTCTCGTTTTCCGCCATCCATAGAGCCAGGTAGTCGAGCTTACGCGGCCCATGAAGCACTATGGCTGCCGGCTTTATCGAAGATACACGCAACGCTATCATGGGGCTTCTACCAGTTGTAACTCTTGTGAACACTACTACACGCTGCGTTGTTGAGCCAAGCAAGTGGAGGAACTCGCTTCCAGTTAGACTCATAATAGCTTTTAGGCTATCTATGACAGTGTAACCGTAGATACGCTCATCGAGGAGGTAGGAGTTAAGCGGGAAGCCTTTTACATGAGTTATAACCTTCTCGAGCGATACACCTGTCTCAAACTCCCGCATATCAATGACCGCGCCAAGGTAGTTCAGCTGCAGCATTCTAGCAAGACGGGAAACTACGCTCCATCCACGCTCACTGTCAATGTCTAGAAGCGCCTCTACGAACCTCCTTATGAACAGCGAGCCAGGAGTTCGACGACCCTTTTCATAGTCGCTGATGACGCTTGGAGTCACGCCCATGTGCCTAGCGACGTCTAGCTGGCTAGCTACGAATATCTCGCGCCACTTCCGTAGCACGTTACCCGGGTGCTCGCTCATTACGATTTCTCCAGCGATGTGTCTGGCAATCTTTTCCAGGACTATGCGCGGAGGCCACGATGGTTCGGTCAACGTGTGCACATCACCCCAGCCGAGAAAAGGATTTAACCACCTATATCCCCTCGTGTACCATAAAATGGATGCCGGGGTCGCCTAGCCTGGTAGGGCGCCGGACTGCTAAGCCGGTGGGGGTCCACCCCGCGCGGGTTCAAATCCCGCCCCCGGCGCCACACAACTGTCAGCTC
>DQVR01000079.1 GCA_015661645.1 Pyrodictium delaneyi | reverse complement strand
GCAACAACTGGGGTGTGGTACTCGGCGCTGAAGTATTCGACATAGCGTACCAGATAAGCATAGGCCTGGCGCCGCTAATACTCGGCGCGTTCACAGAGAACACGGTGATAGTGAATAGCCTAACCGGCTACGTTGGCTATATAATCATAGGCCTAGCGATACTGCTAGTGATATTCTTCAGGCCGCGCGGTATACTGCCAGAGAAGCCGGTCAAGACGCCTGCCTGGGAGGTCTTTGTTGAGGAGGCAGGGTATCGGCCAAGCTTTCTACAGCCATTCCACATACGCCTCCTCCGCCTCCTAGCCAGAACGACGAGACAGAGCAAGAAATAACGCGCGGATAGGAGGTGGCCCCGGACAATGGTGTTCCAGGTCCCCTTGCTGGACAGGAAGCGTATAGCAGAGAGCGGCGAACCCTCCTGCAGCGGGGACAAGATACTCTGCGTCGAGAAGGTGAAGAAGTACTTCGGCGGCGTCCGCGCCGTAGACGGTGTCTCGCTGAGCATACCGAGGCGCAGCATAGTAGGGCTTATCGGCCCCAACGGCAGCGGCAAGACGACGCTATTCAACCTCATAGCAGGCTACTATAAGCCGGACAGCGGGGAAATATGGTTTGACGGTAAGCGTATAGACGGGCTACCGCCGTACGAGATCTACAAGTACGGGCTGGTACGCACCTTCCAGACGCCCCGGATGTGGACAAGCCTGACAGTCTTTGAGAACGTCATAACTAGTGCTAAGGACCAGCGGGGCGAGAGCCCTCTAGCCGCCCTCGTTAAGAAGCTGTGGGCGGGGCAGGAGCGAGAGATAGCACGCCGTGCCTGGAACATACTAGGAGTAGTCCAGCTACAGCACGTAGCAGCTAACATGTCCACAGACATCAGTGGCGGCCAGATGAAGCTGACAGAGATAGGCCGTGCCCTCAACGCTGAGCCGAAGATGCTACTACTAGACGAGCCAGCGGCTGGCGTAAACCCCACACTAGCCAGAAACATATTTGAGAACATCGTGAAGCTCCGCGACGAGCTAGGCATAACGTTCTTCATAATAGAGCATAGGCTGGAGATACTCTTCGACTACGTGGACTACGTGTACGTGATGCACCAGGGCAGGATAATAGCACAGGGTAAGCCGGCCGAGGTTGCTGAGAACCCGGCAGTAGTAGACATATACATGGGAGGGTAGCCAGCGGCACCACCACTCTGCGGCTTTTCAACTCTTTGCGTGGTTTCCCGGGAGTACTGGCTCCTCGCCGCCGGGGGGTTTGCAGAGAGCACTCTAGAGCAATCTTTGTCTGCGCTCTTTAGCCGTTGCCCGTGCATACTGCATGCATAGTGGGGGTGCTTCTTTTTCTGGCGCTGGCCTCTAGCCGCTAGTGGCTGGGATGTGCAGCAGCCCGTAGAGCCCTAGTAGGTATGTAGGTATGCTGGGTCCTCGGCGTAGCGGGCCTGTGGGCGTGGCTGCATCCAGCGGAGCTGCGGGTCTACTAGGGCTGTGTAGAAGGCGAAAGATGCAGTGGACTCGGCTTCGAGGAGACCCTTAGCTCTTGGCTAGGCCTAGGTATAGCTTGCCTAGCTCTGGGTGACCGAGTATCTCCCGAGTGGAGCCGTGGTAGGCCACTTTACCCTGGACGAGTATGTAGCCGCGGTCCCCTATCTCCAGGGCTTTCTTCGCGTTCTGCTCTACTAGAAGTACTGTTATGCCGCTACGCGCTATCCGGACTATCGTGTCGAACACCTCGCTGGCCGCCTTGGGGCTGAGGGCGGCGGTAGGCTCGTCGAGGAGCATTACGCGGGGCTCTGTTATCAGAGCCCGGGCTATTGCTAGCATCTGGCGCTCGCCGCCGCTGAGGGTTGCCGCGCGCTGGCTTAGCCTCTCGCGGAGCCTGGGGAACATGTCGAGTACTTCTTCGAGCTTCTCGCGGAAGGCCTTCTCCGGGTTCCTGGCGGCCTCTTCGCCTAGCTCGCCGCGGCGGGCGCGCGCTAGGTAGACTATCTTAGAGAGCTCTAGGTTCTCGCGGACGGTGAGCGTCGGGAACACGTTGTCGGTCTGGAAGACGTAGGCGAGGCCTAGGTAGGGCTTCTGGTTAGGGGGCACCTTGGTGACGTCCTTGTCGCCGATGATTACGCGGCCACGGTATATCTTGGTGAACCCGAAAATCGTCTTGAGGAGCGTACTCTTGCCGCTACCGTTGGGCCCGATGATAACCACTAGCTCGCCTGGGTTAGCCTCTACGCTCACACCGTGGAGTATCTCTAGCTTCCCATAGCCAGCGTAGACGTCCTCCACTCGTAGTGGCAGGCCTTTAGCCTCGGGCACTGCAGAGCCCCTGAACCCTGGGCCTGACTACAGCCCTACTATATCTCCAGCGGGCAACTGTGGGCCTAAACCCCGCGCCCGGGGGGTATCGAGGCTCTCCCCAGCAGGGCAGCGGCTGCGCCCGAGGGGCTCCCCGGGGGGCTTGCGTCTGCAGCACGGCTGGCGGGTCCTAGCCCTCCTCAACTCTACCAGGGACCACCTTGTAGCGGCCGGCCAGGTTCTCTACGAGGCTGTCCTTGGCGGCCTTACAGTATATAGAGGCGAGTGTCTTCGCACGTAGGCTCGTCTCTACTATGTCACGTATGTTGCTCGGCTTCTCCATGACCTCTACTAGGAGGTAGGTGTCCTTGGGCTCGTTTATCTCCTCTACTATCCCATTCTGCGGGTCTACGACCATTGTGGGCATCTCTACGAGCTTGTCTACGGTCTCGAATACTGCTCCCACGGCTAGTATGGGGACGTTGTTCTCCACGCTGCGGGCGAGTAGGCTGAGCTTTACCCGGTTCTCGTTCTCGCCGGGCCGGAGGGTAGCTATGAACGCGGTGGCGCCCTCGAGGAGGAGGCTACGCGCCACCTCTGGGTAGAATATGTCGTCCTCTGCTAGGATGCCTATACTCCTCCCTATGTCATCTATGACCACGGTGCTACGGCCCGGGCTTATGCCTAGCTCCTCGTCGAGCCCGTTGCTAGCTATCTTCCTGTACTTCGCCAGGAGACTGCCATTAGGCGATATCACCATTGTGGTGAGGAATATCTTGGGGCCTGCGCGCTCTATGAGGGGCCCGGCTACTATGTAGACACCGTTCTCGAGCGCGACCATGGAGAGGTACTCGAAGGTGTTCCCGGGTATACGCTCAGCCTGGTTCCGTGTTATAGCCCGGTTACGGGTCCGCGGATAGTGGAGGAAGAACGGCCCTATGTTAACGAAGGCTGGCAGCACAACCAGTCTAGCACCCTTAAGCGCAGCCTCCTTGACAAGCTTCCTAGCCTTCTCGAGGTTAGACTTCTTAGCGAGAGGCTTTAGCCTCATGTGTATCAGCGCCACGGTTATAGGCACAGACCACCGACCTCCAACCGCTCCTGCAAGAGGGCTAGAGCCAACACGACACACACAGCCGCGTCATGGACCCTGCACCTGGGGCTTCCCACATAGAGCGCTGGGCGGAACCCAGGCCCCCGGGGGATTGGTTGCCCCTGGGGCTAGCTTGGGCTGCAGGTGAGAGAACCCGTGATAACTCCTATACGGTATTCTAAGGGATAAAACCTCTTAGGCCCTCTAGCCCCCTTGTAGGGCTCCTCTCTTACTCAATGCTTTGTGCTTCTCTGAGGGTTTCTTGCGCAAACACTATATTGCCTACATCTCGTCTACATACACGGTGGTAGAATAGAGGTGTACAAATAAATATGGCCATACTTACTCGCAGATTCTCGTATAGAGGTCTTGCACGCCTAGTAGTCTTCACGCTTTTCCTGGCTGCCGCGTTGGATAGCCTAGCAGCTGCCCAACAGCCTGGCGGTATGGAGCCGGTCCGTGTCGAGGTACACAACTCAATATTCAAGCTGCTAGTCTACGATGACGCTGCGATACAGCCTGTCTACAACCTAGACATAACTATATACGTACCGGAGGGCACGGGCTCCTCTGGCAAGCTGGCCCTAAGCTACGAGGGACGCTACACTGAGTCAGAGGAGACTACTATCGTCAAGGGCTCGGGGAGCATAATACTGCCAGAGCCCGTTGACAAGCCTGGCGTACTGGCGATAGAGGTTAGCGGGGGCTACCAGTACAACAGCGGTAGCGGCTCTTTTGTCATACAGGGGTACATAGTCCTCCCAGGCGACGATAGTGAGCTGAGATTTGACATAGAGAGGCTGGAGGCAACTATAGAGGGCTCCAAGATAGTGGTTGTAGCCGACGTAGTGGCCCCCTCCAAGACCGTGGAGGGCGATGGCCAGGAAGTGCCTACTGCCGATGAGATAAATAGGCAGCTAGCTAGCCAGGGGGTAGACTATATACGTGTAGAAGAGCTTGGAGCCATAATGCAGCAGGGTGACCGCGTAAAGCTACACATACGCGCCTCGATAGACGTCGACAAGGCGATAGCAGTAGCAAAGACAATGGGCCTCAGCGATAGCGACGCAAAGGCGGTAAAGAGGCTCATGTCAGCCGAGCTGGGTCTACAGGGAGAGTTCAGGGTTAGCATGACCGTCGAGGCGGAGGGTAAGAGACTCACGTGGGACCTAAGCTACAGTAGCAAGAGCAGCGGCGACCTCGACAAGGCCCAGATACTCGTTGCAAAGACTATGCCGGCCCTGCAGAGGCTCTCTATGGCTCTAGCGATGCAGCTCAGCCAGATAGGTGGCGGAGCGGCAGCCCCTATGCCTATGGTAGGGATGCCGGGCATGGGGATGATGCAGGCCTCGATACCCCTAGTCAAGGCGGCGCCCAGCGAAGCTAGGGCCAACGCGGAGATAGTGGTGCTGAACGACCGCATAGAGGTTAAGGTGGACTACCAGGGGCACCGGGTGCGCGTGCCAGAGCCAAGCGGCGACCCGGCCCGCGACGCCGAGAAAGCACTTGCAACGCTATCCACGACCTACAGCCAGATGCTCCCAATGCTCCAGCAGCTAGCCTTCATAGCGCCCGGTATCGAGAAGGCTGTCCCCCGCGAGGCCGTGCTAGAGCCCGTAGGTGAGAGCATCGAGCTTACCACTCAGCGTGTGCCGCTCCAGCAGCTAGCCACAGTGGGCGTCAGGATAGCTGGCTCTGGCGCACAGGGGCAGCAGGCAGAGGCGTCGACAGAGACTACAGCAGCGCAGACGACCATGCAGACCGGGCAGCAGACTATGACCAGCGAAGCCACAGTCACCACGGCTAAGCCAGCCCCAGCTACAACTAGCGAGAGGCAAACCACTACTACCGAGGAGAAGAGCACAGGAGCTAGCACCACGCTCATTGCTGCAGGTATAGTAGTTGTAATAGGAGCAGCGGCAGCGGTGATGATACTCCTAAGACGCTAGCCCCCAGGAGCCCCAGCCTCTAGCGTCTGTGGCGCGTCTTTGGCATAGCCCCTTGTTTTCTCTTAGAAGGTTCTAGGATGCGGAAGCTGCCCGCCACGCTAGCAGCGCTACTCTACGGGGCCCCCCGGGCTCACCCCTTATCAAGGGGAGCCGCTGGCGCCTCTTCTCTAAGGTGCCGCTGGGCTGTGCTGGACCGGGGCCTCCTTGTGGTAGCCCTCCTCAGCCTCGCAGGCGCAGCTGTGAAGATCTACGGCTCGCTCGTCTACGGTAGCCGTGCGCTGCTAGTGGACGCGTTCACATGCGCCGCGAACATAGCTGCGCTCGCGGCTGTGCTCTGGTACCTCCACGTCTCCCGAGCCCCGCCAGACGAGGACCATCCCTACGGGCACCAGAGGCTACGCTACGGCGGCGCGCTCGCCAGCCTCTCCGCGTACATGTTCGTGGCCGGTGTATCGGCGGCGGCGCTGGCCTACAGCCTCAGCGGCTATACGGTGGAGAAGTGCAGCACAGCCGCAGCCCTGGCCGGCGGCGCGTTCTACGCAGCCGCGGTATACGTGGCCCGGGGCATCGACCCCGTGCTCCGGGTCTACGCAGGCTTCACGACGAGCGAGCTGATAGAGAGCGGCGTCACGGTAGCGAGTAGCTGGCTCGGCGCTAGCCTAGGTTACCTCTACGACCTAGCCGGCGGCATGATCATCCTCGCCTACCTGTTCCACGAGGCCGTGGAGACACACCACAAGCTGATGAGGATATTCGCCGACACTGCTGCTCCACAGCACTTCTACAAGCTGGTTGAGCGCGAGGCACTGCTCCGCGGCCTACACCCCATCCGCGTCAGGCTCCGCATGGTAGACGAGAAGCACTGTAGCGGAGACCTCATAGTCGTGCCCGAGGAGGGCATGCCCCCAGACGTAGCCGACATACTAGCCGATGAGCTGCAGCAGGAGCTACACCGCCACGGCTGCGACGTCGTCATACACGTAGGGCTACGAGAACGCCGTAGCAGCCGGCAGAGCCGGAGAAGCAGCGAGAAACGGTAGCTGAGGCCTCGGGGTGGGACCCGCCGGCTCACCCCGCCTCCGGGCAAAGCTGGCCCGGCGTCACCGGCGCGGCCTCCAGGAGCCATAGTACCACACAGCCTCTGATAAACGCTGCCGAGCTCCCAGCAAGCCGGGTCTACAGCGCGGCTGTGCTCTGCGGAGGTGGAGGGCTGAAGCCGCTGGGCGGGATGGAGTCCATCCTAGCCGACGGCACTGTTCTGCGTAGGAAGGTGCCTCGAGGCCTAATAGAGCCTGCCCTTGGTACCGGGGGCACGCCCGTGGTTCTCGGAGAGAACGAGGACGAGAACCTCCTCTGGGCATCGCGGCTCTCGAGGTATCCGGGGCTCGTGCTCGACCTTTGTTCCGGAGTCGCCCACCCCATAAGAGCGCTGGTCTATATCCGGGCAGCCAGCCTGCTGGGGATCTAGACATTCTCATGCTGGCCTCTATCGGACGAAGAGGGTTATGGGTGGAATGTAAGGGGCAGAGAGCCAGAAGCTTACGTTAGCTCTTCTCTCGGTGGTACTCATCGCCGATGAAAGGCTCTATATAACTCCTGCACGATACCTCTGCATCGATATACAGTGTACCGATATAGTAGCTATCGCCATCATGGTTGAATTTTACAGGTGAGTAGTAATAATAGCCATTAATAAACGCGCATCCCTCATATGGTTCTTGATATCAATGGTTGCATCCAGGTAGTAGAATTCCTCAGTTTCTCCGGTAACGCCTACTGGTGCGCTTGGTAGACCTGCTATCGGAGCTAGTTCTGGATAGTCAAATAGCAGTGGCAATACTGCTCCCGAACAGATAGCATAGGGCTCGTCTCTATGCCTCTACGTATATCATACACGTCTACGCCTAGATTGTCACGCACTGTAAAGTAGTACCTAGGGTTCCAGTAACTCTCTATCGCTTTATAAGGCCTTTACACCTCTGCAGCACAATTGTGCAGTGTTGTTATCTGAGACCATGACTTTATTTCGCCATCGGATATATTAGGCTTCATTAGCGTTATGTCAGCCTCTATTGTGGGTACTCTAATGCTTCCAGCATAGAATATCAGTACGTACCTTGCAAAAGCTATATTGCCGCGTATGCCAAGTGCTGCAATAGCGTCTCCCTCGAAGTCTGCATCTTTGTCAAAATCCTCGGACCCGGAAGCCATAATTTTTCTTCGTCCTTCTTGTTACCCAGCTTTACTGTGAAGCCGGCTGTTTCATAGCCGGCATAAACCACATACTCGCTTTCTACTGGATTCTATTGGATATTATCCCAGCAGTTACAGCGAATACTATTATTTCTTGCCCCTAGCTCAACTATGCTCCCGTTAGGGAGCCAGCCGTAGAGGCTCAGTGATGCTTGTACTCTGCCATTGGGGGTGTCTATGTTTACCGTGATTCCTTGGCCGCTAAAGAGCTTCTTGAGGTACTTCACTGGTACGTCTTAACGGTGGTATCTGCCTCTAGCGTCTTGTAGAGGGGCCAGCCTTCTAGCGCGTAAACTTACTGTAGCCATGGCTAGAAGTGACAAGGCGATGACGCTGTGTAGCTTAATGCGGCTCTGCTTAGGGGCGTGCTTTCTGCCATCAAGCTGCCGGGGACTAAAGTTGTCTCTGGAGTAGTTTTAGAGGTTCGTCTACTTGCTATGCTAGGTTTTTTACTTAGTTTACTTTAGATTACCTAAGTATCCTATACGAGATGATAAGGCATATAGCATGAATAGTTGTAGTAGCGAGCTGGCGTGTTTGGGGTGGCGGCGTAGTGTCGGTTATGCGAGATAAACGATGAGACTGG